>NZ_BAWW01000003.1 GCF_000875975.1 Parachlamydia acanthamoebae
GGGAAGAAGTCTTTAACGTGAAATACACAGCTTAATTTTTAAAAAATTGGATGCGCTATTAGATGCTCAAAACACAACATTTGACAATATCTCCCTTTATAGAACTAGAACATAATGATCTGCTCCTCCTCAAAAAAATCATGATATAGATATAGGTTGCAAGATCGAGTGTTAAACAAAAAATATACTTCTATAAAAACTTCGGAGCAGCTATCCTTAAACTCTTCTCTGTAACGATAAAGATTATTTGGAACCTTTGTTGTGGCGGGGAACTTTTTACTTTCTCTGCTTCGCTTCATACTACGAAAGTAACAATTTTTAGGCTTCATGAGAGTTTATAAGGGGCGCACACATTCAATAAAAATTGAGAGAGAGGCATTTCCTGGTAAACGCTGGTCATATTTATCTACGGGATTAAAGAGGGAAGCATGATTAATTACATTATTTTAGGCTTCGAGTTGCTGATTTTTCTATGGGTTATGTCTTGGGCATTTACTAGCCAAGTCATGAAAATTTACACGTTATTACAACTTGAAAAAAACAAAAATACAGTAAGAGCTTTACAATGGGAAATATTTACTTTTCTGGGTTGCTTCGCAATTCTATTTTATGTACTACAACGATTGCTGTTCTCTCCGGCAGTGTTTGCACTCCAATCTTAGCAGCTTGGCAACCTGAGCAACATTACATAGCTGGCGTTAATATCAACCTGAACGATGTTGCATTTATCGTCAGGCTTGAAAAGTTGTATGAAAGAGCTAAGAGATATAAGGACAAATTAGAGTCCGGTAAGCTTATGGAAGTCATGTTCGAGATTAAAACGGAAGTAGAAGGCTATACCGGTAAGAAGATCAATCTTGACGCTCACATTGACGCTATCGAGAAAGAAGCTAAAAAGCAAGGGGCACAATTCAAACCTGGTGAAATTAAGCAGATTAAGAAAGACATAAAAAAGAAAGAGAAGAAACATGGGCATAAAGCAATGTTTTTGTACGATTGTAATATGTATGGCATTGATTTCCACCAAGATGAATGCGACTTTCACTTTGATAACATGTACATGGCTAAATCAGCTAAGGGGCATGGCAAAGAAGATGAAAAAGAAGTTAAAGTGCCTATCCGAATTTCCATTGGTATTACGGCCTCACTTTGCGGTTATTTCCTTAGCTTCATTCCTCATCCAGTTGTGCAAACTGCTTCAAAGTTTTTGATTGGTACAGGTGTAGCTCTTTGCGTTGAAGGGACGGTGACACGTCTTGAGGATGATGAAAAGAAAGAACAAGAACAGAGCGGAAACAATAAACCAAAAAATCTTTAAAATCATGATGGTTTATAACAAGAGGCTCGATCCTGTTAAGGGATAGTGAACAAGCTTTCCTTGAAGGGGTATTTGAAAGAGAGGTGATTGAAGCAGCCCTAATCATACAAGATCACCTTTTGATTAAAAAAGATTAAATTACAACACTTTTGCAATGGAAAGCACCTCTTATTTCCAAAAATAATCAAAAATAGGGGAAGATTTTGTTATGAAAAGTCATGCAGAATTGACTAAACGGCAATTACAAGTCTTACCCTATCTTCTTGTATGTGGAACTTATGAAGAAGCAGCTCGTCAAGCTAAAATCAGTGTTAAGCAAATATACTGTTGGTTAAGAACATCAGCTTTTAAAAAAGAATTAGATAGAAGGCGCAATGAAATAATTGAAGAAGCTGTTAACAAGCTAAAATATAACACTTCAAAAGCGGCCGACACTCTTATTTCTCTTCTTTCTCATTCTAATCCAATGATTCAACGTGGTGTGGCTAATGGACTTGCTCAATCATGTAGCTAAGTTCATTGAGCTTCAGGAGATTGAAGAACGTATTCAATTCTTAGAGGCAAAAGTAAAATCATGAGTCAAAAACAACGTTTAAGAAGCCTTAAAAGTAAGACTCACGCTCAACTGTTAGCATTCTTCTTTTTACCACGTAGGTTTGACAATAGAAAAGAGATTGAGTTGCAGCTTTGGAATGATTATGTGAGAAACGGGGGTAATAAAACCGCAACACCTGCTTTTCTTCCTACCATTTCGGAGACCTATGGCTTTGTATGCTGTGTGGAGGTTTCTTTTGTGAAGGAGTGGTTTGCTAAGAACTCCACCCCCCCCCACTGAATTTGGGTCCCATCTGACTAGAGGGGACTCTACCCAATTATTTCTCCATCGCCCTCCTTAAATAGAACCGGTACTTTTGCATAATATAAAAATGAGCTCGAAAACAGACTCGTCTATATTTTTCTTTGCAAAATTATACGTTAAGGTATAAATTTCAGTTTTCACACAAGGACTAAAAAATGCCTTCCACACAAGAAACTACTGAGTTGTGTAACGAGAAAAATTCTTCTTCTGAATTTTTCATCAACCTCTTTTCACGAGGATCACATTTCAAACAACGATTAGAGATGTATCATTCTACAACTATTTGCAAAGCCATTTCTGCTGCCTTAAACGTAAAAGATTATCACATCAAAGACTTGCCAATGACCTATCGAACGATTAATCATTGGGAATCCCAAGGATTGATTGATTGCGATCGAAAAGAAGATACCGCATGGCGTCAATTTAACATCATGGATCAATTATGGCTCTATACCATACAAGCTTTGCGGGAGTTTGGACTTTCATTGGATCGAGTAAAAAATGCGAAAGAAATTTTTTTCACTCCAATAGACAACTATCCCTTTTCGATCATGGAATACTACACAAGCTGCGCCTATATCCTGCTAGAGGATGTCTTCTTGATTGTATTTTCTGATGGTTTTGCTATTCCTTTAACTTATTCAGAGTATCAAAATGCACTAAAGTTAAATTGGATCAGAAACCATGTTCAATTAAACGTAAACGAGATTATCCAAAAAATCTTTCAAGATTCGAATCTTGAGCCTAGGTACAAAGACGAAGCTGCGATTACGCCTCAAGAATTTGAAGTTTTGCATATGATTCGTACGGGTAATTTTGAAGAGATAAAAATAAGACTCACTAATGGTTCCATTTACCTCCTTGAGGGTATCGAAGATATTTCCAGAATCGCAAAAATTGGAGACATCATACGAGAAGGGAACTATCAAGATCTTGAAGTTAAGCAAGAAAATGGCAGGGTAGTCAGCATAAAGCGAACCCTAAGAAAGTTGATTGAGTAACGCTATGGCACACAGCCAGGCAAAAAATAACATAAACCGACACGTCTATTGAAAACCTCAGGGGTGTGTCTCAAACGGAGCAATATATGCTGTCGGTTGAGTCATGCCAAAAAATTTTGAATAGCAACGACAAAAATTACACTCAAGAAGAGATTAAAAAGATCAGAGAATTTTTATACCTTTTAGGTGAGATAGACTATGAACAGTTCAAAGAAAGGAAAAGGCTACAAGAAAGCCATTATTTACACTCGGGTTTCTACAGACGATCAAGCAGTTAAAGGGTACAGCTTGCTCGATCAAGAGGAAGTTCTTCGCAGAGCTTGCAAGGCAGATGGAATTGAGGTCGTTGACCACATTCAAGATGATGGATATTCCGCAAAAACATTTAATCGTCCTGGATTTCAACGGTTATTGACGAATTTAAAAAACGGTCAAATAGCAGTTGAATTTTTGTACGTAGTGCGTTGGGATCGTTTTTCTCGTAACATGGAAAATGGATTCTTAATGTTACGTGATCTTAGAAGTTATGGCGTTGATGTAAAATGCTTAGAGGAAACATACGACACTTCTGATCCTTCGGCAGTCTTGTTAAGAGCCATAAAAATGGCAGAGCCAGAAATGGATAATCGTCGCAGAGCTAAGAATACTCAAATGGGCATACGGAGAGCTTTAAAAGAAGGACGTTATGCCTGTGGTGCAGCTCCTATTGGCTATGCATGGGATCGAAGTGGAACACGCCCAACAATAAAGCCAAATGAAAGTGCTTGTCTAATAATTGAGGCATTTGAGCTTTATGCAACTGGACTGTATTCCATTGAAGGCGTTCGTAAATTAGTTCAAGAGAAAGGTCTAAATATTCAGAAAACGGCATTCAATCGTATGTTAAGGAATCCAATTTATAAAGGTACAATCATTGTGCCCGAATTGGGCGATGAACAAAAAGAGGAAGTAATGGCTATTCATGAAGCTATTATCTCAAAAGAGCTTTTTGATAAAGTTCAAAGCGTTCTAGCAAAAATTCTCGAAAAGAATGCCTCTCGTGTTGAGAAGGTCAACTACAGAGATGAACTTCCTTTAAGAGGATTACTTCAATGCCCTAAATGCCACTCTTCCTTAACTGGCAGTGGCTCGAAAGGGAATGGAGGAACATATTTCTATTATCATTGCCAAAATGGCTGCAAAGAGCGAGTTAAAACGGAGGAAGCCAATTTAGTCTTTTCTGATTACTTGAAGAGTTTCCAGGTGCATCCTGAAGTATCAAATCTTTACATGGCGATTATGGAGGACATCTTCAAGACGAAAGAAGGCGATCGAGAGAAAGAAATTAATCGCCTCCAGAAAAATTTAGCCGAGCTAGAAACTAAACTCTTTAAGATTGATGAAATGTATGTAGCGGGCGACTTGGAGAGAGATTCCTATCAGCGGATGAAGACATCTTATAAAGACGAAATCCAGCGGCTTCAAATGCAAATAGCTCAATTAAAAACTACAGATATCAACTTTATGAAATACTGCCGCTATGGAATATCACTTTTAGGCAACCTTGACTTCTATTACCAACAAGCATCACCATATATCCGGAAAAAACTACTTGGTTCGATATTCACCGGAAAACTGGTTTTTGAGAATGGAAATTATCGAACCACTGGATTGAACGAAGCTGCGGCTCTTATAGGACTATTTCAGAAGGAGTTACAAAATAAAAAAGCCGAACATCTTGTCCTTTCAGACAAAACGTTCGGTAATGTGCCCAGAATAGGACTCGAACCTACACACCTTACGGCACCAGAACCTAAATCTGGCGTGTCTACCAATTTCACCATCTGGGCAATGAAAGAACTGGAATCTTAACAGTTCTTGCATTGTTTTGTCAATCACATTGTGATTTTTTCATAGAAATGTTTGGCCATTGAAATACCAAATGCCGCAAATACAGGAGTATTGGTTAATTCTTTGTCATATAATTTGTAAACAATATTCAAAACGCTTAACACAATCAGCCCCGGGCACAAAATAACTAATACGGGAGACAGCATATTTGCAATGCCTGTGAAGCCTAAATTTGCAATGACTCCAGAAATCAACAATGTGATAACGAGAGGAAATATGTCCCCTCCCTTGCCTTGCATCAAATCATGTTTGATGTATTCACCACAAATCGAAACTAGGGGTATAGCAGTCGTTAAACAAGTCATCGCCACGGCTAAACAAGCAATAAACGCTCCTTTTGAACCTAAAAGGTGCATCGCGATTGCTGAAAGGCGCTCTTCGGGAGCATGCCCAATATCTAGAATAGGTGTATAAAAGGACGCAACGTAGGTTAAACCAACATACATACCTGACAATAATCCTGCTGCCAAAAGACTAGCTTTTACCATCTGCTTAAAAACTTCTCGTCTAGCCATCAAAGGATCTTGTCCATAATCCATTCCAATAAAGTGGGATAAGACAAAAGGAGCGAAGATGAACGAAGCGATTAAATCCAATGTATTGTAACCGACACGTAAGCCTTCAGAAAATGCTTCTGAGGGTGATAGTGAGCTCACTTCTGCGGGAGGTGGATTTTGAAAACCTAAAAATAGGATCATTCCCAGAGATGCAAGCAGAACCGGCGTTAAAAGCAGTCCCAGGATATCGATAATACGTCGCTTTTTCATCGCGAACAATAAAACAAGAACTCCTGCAACAATCGTGAAAAATGTAAAACTTACTATTTCGGGCAGATAAGGCTTTAATGTCGCATAAGAGAGAGTTGCAAGCCGAGGAATCGATCCTATTGGACCTAGAATTGCCTGAATGATGAAAATCAAAATAATTCCAGGAACTTTACCGATCCTCTCAAAAAATGCGCGGTAATGGCCTTCAAAAAGCATCATGGAAATCAAGCCTAAAAGAGGCAAGCTTACGCCTGTAAAGATTAGTCCCATCATCGCAAAAAAGTTCTTGTCTCCCGCATTCCCTCCGAGGATAAGAGGCCAAATCAAGTCCCCCGCACCAAAAAACATGGAGAATAAAGCGAGACCAGCTGCCACGACATTGGATTGTTTTCTTACTATTGAAAGCGACATAATATTTCTCCGATGTTAACGGTTCCATTTCTCTTGAGTGCCGCCAAAGAGATCTAATCTTAACTGGTGTTTGCAGGGGAATGATCTAGGCGGATCAAAGATGATTAATTGCATATGTTCGTGTAACCCAAATCTGTTATTGCTAAAGAAAAAGAAAACAAAACGTCTAACTTTGTCTTCCTTAATTGAGCAGATGTAGGACGGCTACACTGGAGACACATGCTGTAAAGTAGGCCTAATTAAATGTTTTATTAAGATTTTACAGTAGAGATGAATACAAATCAAGCATTTTTAAAAAATCAGATTGCTAAAGAAAAACAAAATAGCCCCTCATACCTGTAAGGCAAAGCGAAATTTAAGGACTTTTGGGTAGCGAAGGCACTCCTTCAATTAAGCGGAAAAAAACTTTAGCAAAAAAAGGGCGCTGCCTTTCAAACTTTATAAAAAATTTTTCTTTCTGGATTTCGTTATGTACGAGGATATTTAGAGTCACAACATCTTCGACTAACGCTGGATTTTCTTCTAGCAGTTCATTAGCTTTTTTTGTCATGTAAGAAGTCGATCTTGAGGTGAAATGACGATCCAATTTGTTCAAATACAAACCAAATCCTTTTGCAAGACTATGCAAAGCAAAAGCCCTAATAACGTTGATAAGGGGAATTAAGCCTAAACTCACAATACTCAATCGAATCTTTCTTTTAGAAAAGTTCGGTTTTGATGCAACATCGTAATTTTTTTTCAACTCTTCATGAAAAGATTCTAATCCAGGTTCTAGTAGCACTTTCGGCATAAAAAATAGTACTGGATCAGCTTTCAGAGTTTCCTGTAAAAGATTAAACAAACCAATTCTTGCGCATTTTTCAACGCTTGCTCCTCTCCCCCCAAAAAATTTACCAAAACCAGTCTTTTTTACAGTCATTAAACCGGAAGGTTCCGTATTGATTATCGCAATTTTTCGGTCTTGAGTTAAACGAATCTTATTAAATGTTGCTCCCGCTATCCCTGCTTTTCGGACAATTAACGAAATCTTATGCGCCAATTCTTTTTGTTCCGATGCATCCATGCTTTTAATGGCTTCAAGCGTTTCTTTTGCACTCAAGACTTCCACTTTCTCGCAAATGAGACAATACTTTCGAGTGACATCACACTCTTTATCAGAATTTTGGTATGCAAGCAGCTTTTTTTGAGGAAGAATGACATCAACCTGCACTTCTTGAGCAATTTTAGCAATACGACGGCTCATTTCAATTCGTAGGAGGTTTTCTTCTCTTTGAAGAACTGCCATCTCTTTTTTATTATTTCTTGGGCCAGGCGGAAAGCTCCCTTTTGGAAAAGCAATCGCACCAGCTTTAATTACCCAACCAGGAAGAGTTTCATGCTCTAGAACGTTGTAATAAGGAATTATTTTACCAAGAATAAGATTTTTTTTGTTTAGTAATTTAAACTGGTGCTGTCCAAGAATGGCATTGTTATCTTGAATTTTTTCCCAGTCACAGCTTAAAGGCTCGCTTAGCATGCTTTTAACTTCAGGTCGTGAAATAAGCTTTTGGGCTTTCTTAGCATTCGTCGAAGCAAGTAAGTGCGTTGATAAACTTTTATCACTTAGGTCTACGGGAGAGACATATGTATTCGAATAATAAAAAGACTTAAAAAAATCTGTGAAACTTGGTAGCATACGGTTCCCTTAATGGGTATTATTGACCTAAATCTTGATAAGATACTGATTACTTATGTAAAAAGCAATAAAGCTCCATCCAAATTTATAACAAATTCATAAACTATGAAACTTCAATGCCCTTGCGATAGTGGTAAAACTTACCCAGATTGCTGCCAAATACTTCATGAAGGAGCTCAAGCAAATCAAGCTCTCTCTTTAATGCGCTCTAGATATTCTGCATACGCCTACCAAAAAGTTGCCTATATCATTCAAACAACCCATCCTGACAATCCAAGCTTTCTTGCGGACTCTATTCAATGGGCGAAAGAGATCTTGATCTTCTGTCAAAACACTCAATTTAAAAAATTAGAAATTGTCGATTATCTGGAAGGAATCGATGAGTCGATTGTGACATTTGTTGCTCATCTCAATCAAAATCATTCAAACAAAAAGCTATTTGAAAAGAGCCTATTTATAAAATTAAATAATCAATGGACATACAGAGATGCGCTACTAATAAAGTTTAAATAAAACAAAAAAAACATTAATAGACGAACGAATCTATTTATTGAAACTTTTCTTTGCGAACATTATAATTTAAATCGAATAATTTCGAATTTAATAATAAAAGAGGTTTCGATGTCTGCACCAATTAAAAGTAAATATGATTATACTAAAGTGTTTTTAAACGAGGAACATTTTGTACCCGTTGATAAAATTCCCGCCCACTCACTTTCGTCGGCCGCCATCTTCAAAAAATTCTCCAATACACCCGACGCACTTCGGCATTCCCCTTTAAAACATCGCGCTGAGAAGTTAGTTGAAGCAACGAAAAAATGGCATTGTGCTAGAGATAATGAGACGAAAGATAAAATTTTTGCCGTATTACGAACAACTCTAGGGGTTGCCATTATAGCCGCAGGAGTTTTTGGATTAGTTGCTGGAGCCACAATCGCCCCACCTGCGGTGGGAATCGCGCTTGTTGCAGGTTTATCTTATGCGCTTCTTACAGGCTACAATATTCTGCACACAGAGATCCCTTTAACTTTAAAAGGAATCCTTACCGCATGCGCACTTGGTCCTTTTTTACCCATCTATGAAGCATTCGGAAATGTCAGCCGTTTGCAAGAAATCAGAACAAACATTAAAGATTCTGTTGAAAACGATTTCAATGAACTCACACGTTTTTTTAATGCTGAACATGCACAGATTGAAAAAAAATTGACTGACGAGATCCTCAAACTCACGAACTCCCTCGCGGCAGTAAAACGACTCCCTTATCGGACAAGATCTGGAGAAAATGAGCTTTGCATGGAACTGTTTAATCACCAAAGAGCTTTAACAGAGCTTCACGCTGCAGCGAAATTCTACGCAGAATACAACTAATTCGATATGAAGATGCACGGTATTTGTGCATCTTCATTTTTCAATAGCGAGCTTCATTTTCTCAACAATTTCATGCATTTCTTTCACATCGATTGGAGAGCTAAAGTTCGCTATATACATTTTTAATAGAAATTTCAGACTAGAGTCGTCTCCTGCTTTTCGCGGCATATAATGAAAATGCACATGCGGAACAGTTTGCCCCACTTCAACGCCATTTTTTTGCAGTAGTAAATAAGAACTCGTTCCAAAAACTTTTTCAGCTGCTACATTGACCTTCTTAATAATTTGACCAATTCGTAAGATTTCTGCCGCAGATAGGTATTCAAAGCGTTCAACATGTCTTTTTGGAATAACAAGAGAATGGCCTGGTAGAACAGGTTTATGGGTGTAAAGCGCAATCACAAGATCATCTTCATAAAATTTTTGATAATCGAGTATTTGACTACTACAAAACGCACAGTTGTCGCGATTTAAGGAACTCGGAGTCGATTTAATAATAAATACTATACCCATTAAAAGCACAATGCCGATCAATAATCTTTTAAATATTTTACTCATTTTGAAATTCCCTAAAAAACATGATTGAATAAACAATCATTCTACCAGAAAAGATTTTATAGCCTAGATAAATTTCAAATTGAAGTTCCCACTAATATGAAATGTATAAAAAAGCAATGCATGCTATAGTGAGACATTAAATCTACTAAAATAAAAGTTTATATGAATGAAAGACGCACGGCTAGAATGTTACTTCTAGACTCGAGAAACCGTATCCTATTAATGCAAATCAGTCCTAAAGGTTCGCTAGATTCGAACTCAATTAAAACTTCTTTTTGGATTACTCCTGGTGGAGAAGTTGAACATGGGGAAACGTTACATGCTGCTTTATTGAGAGAACTGAGAGAAGAGACGGGTATTTTAGAGGCGAAAGTCTATGAACCCGCTGTTTGGTATGGGGAGATTCTCCTTAATTGGAAAGGCATTCCTACATTATTTAAGGAGTCTTTTTTCTTGTTGAAAGTCGATTCATCCGAAGTGAGCACTGACGGATTCACACAGAATGAAAAAGAACTCGTTCAAGATCTGCGCTGGTGGAGTTTGGAAGAAATCTTCAGCTCACAGGACATTTTTCTTCCTAAGAATTTAGCCGTTCTCTTGAAACCCTTATTTGATTCTGTTCCTCAAGAAACCCTAAAAATTGATTTATCAAATTCTTAACATTCTTAACGAATCACAAAAAGATAGAGGCGGCATTGCTTTTTTTCCACATCGTGCCTTAGGATCCCGAATGGTGATGACAGATCCTTGCCACTTAAAGCTATCATGGGGATATTTTTAGCGTCATTCCTCCAAAAATAGGATCCGAAGATTTTCTAATGAAATGATTAAATCTCATTTTCTGCATGATATCTTTTAGGTGTCGCGCTAGATCCCGCCAAAATCCCCCCATCTATTGTAAGTTCAATGCCTGTAATATAATTGGATTCATCAGAAGCCAAAAACAAGATTGCATTTGCAACATCCTGAGAAGTTCCCATTTTATGCATGGGAATGTCTTTAACAATTTCAGCCATCCTTTTTTCTCTTTCCAAACCAGTTCCTAACATAGGCTCCCAGATAGGTGTCAAAATAGCGGCCGGATGGATAGAATTACAACGAATGTGATATCCTTGCTGACAGCAGTAAAGAGCAACTGTTTTGGTATGATTTCTCACTGCAGCTTTGCTTGAAGCATAGGCAGCAGCTCCTGGTATACCTACCAGACCAGATCTCGATGAAATGTTTATAATAGAACCTGCAGGACTTCCATTCATGGCTTTTATGGCGTATTTACATCCTAGAAAAACGCCATCTAAATTAATGGCATGTATCTCTCTCCAATTTTTTAGAGAAGTATTTTCTGGATCTTGTGGGCCAAATCCTTCTTGAAAGCCTGTGATTCCAGCATTATTGACTAAAACATCGAGTTTGCCAAATTGCTTTACAACTGCTTCTATCACTCTTTCCCAGTTGCTTTCATCTGTTACGTCCAAATGAAGATAAATGGATTTTCCTCCAATTTGTTTTGCAACCGATTGTCCCTCCGTATCGCATATATCAGATACTATGACAAGGGCACCTTCTCTTGCAAATGTGAGTGCTGTTTCTTTCCCAATTCCCTGTGCTGCCCCAGTAATGAGAGCAACTTTTCCTTCTAATCTTCTTTCTTGCATCAGTCATTCTTCTGTTTTAGATTTAGAGATCATTACCAAATAGCTGGAAGAGTATTTGGCTTTTCTTGGGCTTCAAGCAATAATTCAATAACTTCTCGCACAGCACACCTTTTCCCCCGGGTTTTGTGCAAATAAATCAACAATGGATTTTATAAGAAACACTGCATCGAATGGACATGTAGTAAACCGCTACTTAAAATCTATACATATCTACTCTTTACTGAGCAGAATGATAAAACGCTAGCCAAGCAGTTTTGCAAGATGTCGTCTTGTTCGTCATTCAGCACAAGACGTGTTTGGTAGGTGAACATCATCTCAGTTGTCATGGTCAATCAACACTTTAGCGGCTTCAATCAATTTTTTGTTCTTCTTGCTTCTGCTGCCATACAAACTTGCGGAAAACATGGTAATGATTTCCAAAACATCTTGTGCAAGCTCTTCTTCAAACGAGGCTTCATCGCCCTTGTTAATCAGAACAACTTCTATCTGCTTTGCTTCGCATAAAGCGAAAATGAGCTCAGCACCAAATCTAAGTAAGCGATCTTTATGAGTCAAAACCAATCTAGATTTTTCTTCCAAAATCAACTGAATTAAAGCTTTGAGCCCCTTCTTTTGTTAGTTCATTCCTGAGCCTAAGTCCTGGATGGCTTGATAGCACCAACCTTGGCTTGTGCAATAAGTGGCGAGGACCTTTGCCTGTCTCTTTAAATCTTCTTTTTGATCATGACTTGATACTCTTGCATACGCAATTGTTAAATCAACTTCAATTTTTTCTTTGCCGATTAATTGATCACGATCGTAGTATCTGGTATTTCCTTTCGACCTTATTGACGGCACGAGGTAGCCCGTCTCCTCCCAGCGTCGAAGAGTTTGAATACTTACACCTAAAAGTCTAGCGGTTTCACCGATCTTAATATATCTACTCATTTGAATGGATTTTAGTAGATTTGTATATGTTTTTGTGAGCTGTTTCTAACCTCACAAGTCTCATGGGTGCCTCATCATTAACATCATCCCCCATGTAAGCTACCTTCCGTAAAGGCAGGCTTAATTGGTTGGTTAAATCTTCTACAACCAGCTTTTTTGATCGACAATTGATGAAAACATGTTTGATGCCTAATTTCTTTGCGCGCACTTCGACAATCGGTGAATTTTCACTTGTTAAAAACGCGATCTCGATTCCTGCTCGCATGAGAAGGGTTAATCCCATCCCATCTTGAACATGGAAACATTTGATACCCCATCATGGGTATAGTACATACTCCCATCTGTTAGCGTTCCATCGATATCTAAAATCACAAACTGAATGTCTTTAAGTTTTTCTTGTAAATGCATCATGACTCAATGGCTACTTTTACGATGATTTTGTGAATATGATCGCTCGATACAAAAGGAGCATGGGCATCTTCTGGGAAAAAAATGGCAAACTTATTTTTCAGAATAGGAATCCAAAAGGAAGGTCGATCGCCAAAAAACATGATATCCTTGTCTTCTTGGTATGCTTGCGAGAAGTGCGTACATTCTTCCTGCCATTTCCATCCAATTTCTTCTTGGCCGGATAACGTATACTGAATATCAATATATTTTTTATGAGCCTCTAAAGGAGAGTTATCCCTTGTCCTGCCAGGTCTTGATTCAAAGATTGCCATTAAGCAATCGTCCCTTAAATACATTTTTTCTGGTGAAACTTGAGGCTTTTGATTTTGTAAAATAAATTCAAAAGCTTCTTTAAAAAGAGGATGTATATGTACATAACGATGCACAAATCTTAAGTCATCAATGATCATGAGTTTTCCACATTTTGTCTAATTTTTGGGTAAGCTGCCTGGTTAATATGAGGCACGTTCGGTGATAATCGACTTTTTTATTTTTTTTATTTAACAATTCAATTTCATTTAAAAAGGATCTAGAAATTTGTTTTAATTTATCAGATTTTGCATTTGGAAAACTTTTTAAAGAAGCAATTAAAATGGTAATAAATTGAATTGCATCCAAAAATTTTTGAGTGGAAAGAAATCCTTCCACTTTGGTTTCTAACTCAACCAAGTTTTTCTGAAAGGAATGCATTTTTATTAAGGATAGAAACTCTCTAAATTTCTCAAAGAAGGGATATCTCTCGAAAATCTCTGGACGGATTCTAGTTTCTTCGATGAGCTGTAGAATTCTTCTTGTAAATTTTTCAATCGGCTTTCCATAATTGATTGGAGGAAAATTAAGAACGACACTCATCGGAATGCGCACAAGCATTCTTTTATATGGTTGGAAATTTTCGGCATCAGTAAAAAGTGGGACCGGATCTAATTTTAAATGTTCTTTAGAGATTACTGTTTTCTGAATAGTTTTAGATGGGCATGAAGTTTCCTGATATAAAGGCGAACACATTTTTTCTAAGGGAACTAACCCCCCATTTTCCATTTTTCGTTTTAATTGGTGGATAAGAAGGAGGCATGTATTCAAATAAGTTGAAACTTTTATGTTATTTAAACGGACTTGGCCAACGATTGTCAAAAAGTTTTTGCAGGTTTCACGTATATGTTCTTTAGTCACTTCAGAAAAGCTATGCAAAAAAACATGCAAAGCTGTGAGAAGTTGAATCGTAACAAGTAACTTTTGTGTCGGCTTATGCTCATCCATAATCTTTTTAAGTTCATAGAATTTGGAAGAGCTCTCATGGTCAAATTGGGTAAAATCTAGACAACCAAGAAAATCTTGGGCCAGACTAAATGACGTTTCTTTTCCCAAAATCTCCAAAAATTGTGTTAATTCGGTCTTCTCACTCGGATCATGCAGCACAGTCTCTAAAAGAATGTGCTGAATTTCGTGTGTGAATTTTTCTATGTCGTTTTGAAATTTACTTTGCAATTTCTCTAAAATACGATTCTCTACAATTTCGCTTGGTCGCATGCCTAAATCGGGAGGATACTCCAGCCTGTCTTGGAATTGAGTCGGTAAAAAACTGGGACAGTCAAGGGGAACCGCTTTTAATTTGAGTGGAATGATGAGGGTTTCTTTAAACCGACTTTCTACTATTTTTTTTAAAAGAGGATAATTTTGAAAAACACGATGAAAATTTTTTCTATTCACCCTTTTTTTGTCTTTTAGCAAAATATCTAAAGGGAGCAATTTTTGGTTATTTTTTAAGTTAGATAGAGCTCCATGGGCGAGTAAAGTTTCTATGGTCAAATCCTCACATGCTTGGGC
Organism: Parachlamydia acanthamoebae; assembly: GCF_000875975.1. Lineage (NCBI taxonomy): Bacteria > Pseudomonadati > Chlamydiota > Chlamydiia > Parachlamydiales > Parachlamydiaceae > Parachlamydia > Parachlamydia acanthamoebae. The sequence continues at coordinate 14,704 of NZ_BAWW01000003.1, forward strand.
AGCCAAATGCATCGGAGTATTTCTATTGACATCTTGAGCATTAAGACCGCTTCCATATGTAATGAGAATTTCCACACATTTTATATTTCCCTTGCTGGCTGCTTTATGCATTGCGGTTTGCCCGCATTCATCCATCCTGTTAACAAGAGTATTAGTTTTCAATAAACTAGAAAGAACGCCCACATTTCCTTTTTCTGCAGACAAAAATAATGGATTTTCTTTGTAAATATACAAGCCATAAAAATAATCAATTTTGGCACGCCAAGATTGGCAAACTAACCTCATTAAACATAACTGTTTATCGTCTTCTTTTAATTTGCATAGAACATGATAAAATATTTCGTCAGGCCATAGGGCTTGTGTTTCTCGCATTTCCATAACGAGTACCTTTAAAAACTTGTATTTTTTAGATTTGTTTTTAAATACGCATATTGTTTCGGCACTCACACTAATGAACTGTGTTTAAAAAAGAAAGTAAATCTTATTCCCTCCTTAGACGCTGGGCATTAAATAAAACAATTAAACTACTAGCTGTCATTGCAAAAGCTGCAAAAATAGGATTTAAATACCCAAAAGTTGCGAGAAAGATTCCAACGATATTATAAAAAAAAGCCCAAAAAAGATTTTGCGTTAAAATACGGCGACCTTTTTTCGATAATTTACGCATTTTTGGAAGAACATGCAAACTATCAGTTACTAATAACACATCCGAAGCTTGCATCGAGATGTCCGCAGCATTCGCAACAGATATTCCCACATGAGCATTAGCTAAAGCTGGGGCGTCATTAATTCCATCCCCCACCATCACCACAATCTCGCCTTTGTCGCGCAAAGAAGTGATAGTATGCTTTTTTTCCAAGGGTGTGATTTCGCTTTTAAAAGAATGAAAACCACAAAGTGATGCGACCCTTGAAACGGTGGATGTCCGATCTCCAGACAATAAAAGAGTTTTCATGGGAGCTAAAGCATGAATCGCCTCCGCAGCCTGCTCCTTCACGGAATCCCCAAGCAAAATTCTAATGAGACATGTGTATCCTTCGGCAAAATAGACTTCTGAGTGGGCATGCTCATTTAAATCTAAACCTTGAAAATGTATCACTCCTTGTTCCATTAAAAATTTTTTCGATCCTAAAAAATAAGACAATTCTTGATATTTTCCCCATATTCCTTTGCCTGATAACTCTTCAATGTGATTAAGCTCCAAAGATGGAACCTGAATACATTGAGCTATCGCGCAAGAAATGGGGTGTAAAGAATGATTGGCCAAGGTTTTCAAAATAGCGCTGTGGTGTTCTGATAAACCTGAAAGTCCATCTACAATTTTAAATTTGCCCTCAGTAATGGTTCCTGTTTTGTCAAAAACGTACAAAGTTTCTCTTCCTAACCAATGCAAAACAGCTCGATTGCGTACGAGAATCCCTAACTGCGCAAGCCCTTGCATCAAATAAGATTCCGCTAATGGCGCAGCTATCCCAATAGCACACGGACAAGAGATGAGTAAAATTGAAATAAAACGAATGGCAGCCAAATTAAGTGAAGATTGTCCTTCCAAGGGTTTTTCTACGAAATAACAGGTAATAGCCGCAGCAGTGGCAATAACCGATACGGTAGGAATAAACCATTTCACAATTTGATCTACAGATCGTTTATACAACGTCTTGTGTTGTACATCCTGCTGAACACTCTCAATAATCTGATGAAAGATGGTCTGATCAAGAGTTGCTGTGACTTCAACAACACACGTTCCTTGCTGCAAAAAAGTTCCTCCTATAACAGCGTCTCCGTTTTTTTTTCGAATTAACGCAGACTCACCGGTAATCAAAGACTCATCACATACCCCTTCACCCTGACGAACGATCCCGTCTAGCACAATTTTTTCCCCGCTTAATATCTGGATGAGATCGCCCTCTCGAATTTCTTTAATCGGCACAAATCGACAGGACCCGTCTACCTCGCGCTTTCGCGCCCTTTTGGGTAAAGAACGAACTAAACCTAAAAGAGATTCCTTCGCCGAATATTTAGCTTTATTTTCAATAATTTTACCCAGTAAAACAAAGGTAATAATGGCTGTCATTGAGTCAAAATAAACAAAAAAGCTTCCACGCATGAGTTCATAAAGAGACATTCCAAAGGAAGTTAAAACGCCTATCACAATCAACGCTTCCATCCCCCAGACTTTCGCTTTCATTCCCAACCAAAATCGACGAAAAATAGGCCAACCACTATAAAATACAACGGGTAGAGAAGCACAAAAGGAAAACCAAGCAAACAGCAATCCCCAACCTTGATCGTCTTGATCAAAATAAGCAGCATAAATGGGATATGAGAACATCATGATATTTAAAGAGAAAAAGGCTGCAATCGCAAACCGGATATACAAATCCAAGCTAACGGCTTTTTTTTCGGTATTCTCTAAGGCTTGTACGTGATATCCGATGGTCCCCAAAATTTGATGAATCTTTTCTTTGGATATCAAGCAGGGTGCAAATTCTAGCACAACTAAATCTGTCGAATAGTCGACCTGACATTTACGAATCCCTTTTTCTTTGAGCAATATCCAGCGAATCACTTCTGCGCATGAGATGCACCACATGTTAGAGATTTCTATATAATATCTTTTCCATTCAAAAGAAGACGACTCCTCTTTTTGGTCAATCTGATGCATCAGCTCAGGATTAGAAATCAAACCCGATTTGACGGCTTGATGAAAAAGAGGGTGAGATTTCCAATCCGCCAACTGATTTTGCGCTCGCAAAATAGAAAAAACGGCCTGACAACCCAGACAGCAAAAGGATCCCTCCGCATGTTGAATAACAGAATGAGCCAAGGGTGTGGCGCATAAATCGCAATGTGTTTGAGTCGATGTCGAAGTCATAGGAGTCACAAAAAGCTAGTTACAAACAAATAATTTGATCTGAATTGATATTGAGCTTTAGATTATGATAAGATTATTAAAAATAGAAGCTGATTCGAAGATGGAGTATTATGCAATTGCCCTTGGCCTTTTATGGAGATCCAATCCTAAGAAAAAAATGTGAAAGAGTTGAACAAATTGATAGTCAATTGAAGCAACTTGTGAATGATATGGTAGAAACCCTAGAAGCGCATCGTGGAATTGGCCTAGCCGCCCCACAAGTACATCACGAGTTAAATCTTTTCATTACAAAAGTTCCGATCAGGTACAAAAATGGAAAAGAAGACTCCGGCAACTTACATGTTTTTGTTAATCCAAAAATTTTAGCGTATTCTGAAGAAAAAAATCGATATACAGAAGGATGCTTATCCATCCCTAATGTATATGCGCCTGTTGAGCGACCTTTATCCATTACCGTACAATATACAGATCTGGATGGGAAGACATGTGTAGAAGATTTTTCCGGATTAGAAGCTCGTTGCATTCTTCATGAAAACGACCATATAAACGGTGTCTTATTTATAGATCGCATCAAGAAAGGCAACGAGCGCAAGCAATTAGATCCCTTGCTTAAACAAATCAAAAAAAAATATCATCCCAAGGAATGATTAAGATGTTTTTTCAATGCTGTAAGGATTCAAATTGGGAACCTGTGGACGTCCAATAGAAGCTGTCCATAAGGAAAGCAAAACGCACGATGTTAAAAAGGCAATTGCCATCCAGCCAGTCAATTTTTTTAATACATCTGGAGTAGAAGTTCCAAATAAAGAATCAGATGATTCACCACCGAAAGAAGCTCCTAATCCAGAACTTTTACTTTCTTGAATTAAAATCACAAAACACAACAATACGCATAGTAATAAAAATAAAGTGATGGAGATAAAATATAAGGCCATCATGAGGAAACTCCAGAATTAAAATTTTGATACTCGATAATTTTACGAAAGCTGGCAGGAGATAGAGAAGCACCTCCAACTAAAAGACCATCAATGTTTGCCTGTGACATTAAATCACTAGCATTTTCAGGTTTGACCGAACCCCCATAAAGAATTTGTGTGCGCCCTGCAACTTCTTCTCCCCATCTTGCAGTGATCAACTCTCGCACAAAAACATGCACTTTTTCGGCTTCATCAGGTGTAGCCACTTGGTTGGTTCCAATTGCCCAGATAGGCTCATATGCAATCATCAAATGCAGAAATTGCTCTTGCGTAACTTTATCCAAGCTTGCTTCAATTTGCCCTCGGATTTTCTCTTCCGTTTTTCCTGCTTCTCTTTCTTCTAACGTTTCTCCGACGCATAGAATCACATCTAGCTGATCTTTAAATGCACGGTGAACTTTTTGGTTAACAATTTGATCCGTTTCATTAAAGAGCTCCCGTCTTTCAGAATGCCCCAGTATGACAAACTGTGCCCCAGCTTCTTTCAACATAACACCTGCAATTTCACCTGTAAAAGCACCAGGAGCGGCGTCATTCATATTTTGAGCTCCAATGACGATACCAAACGGGCGAGCCGCTTCAACTGAAGGATAAATCGCGGTATACGGCACAGCTAAACAAACACGGGGATCATCTTTCGTGAGTGATAACCCTAATTGTTTAATGAAATCTACCGATTCTTGAATCGTTTTATGCATTTTCCAGTTTCCCACGATAACGGGAGCTCTCTTAGAATCAGCCATAAAAACAGGACCCTCTTTTGTGGTTCAACTTCACGCTTGCTAAAACTTGAAATATTATCATAGAGAGATTTTGGTAGCAAGTCGGGTTTCTAAATTTGACTCTCAACATTTTTTACTGTATAATGATAACAGTACAAAATTTATTTCTTTAGGTTTCACCTATGCAAGTCTCACTTGATTATTTTCAACAAGAAGACGTTTTAAAATTAGGACAAGATCTACTTGGTAAATATTTAATGACGCGCATAGATGGCCAATTAACCGGTGGACAAATTGTTGAGGTAGAAGCTTACCGCGGCCCCGAGGATAAAGCTTCGCATGCATGGAATCTTCGTCGCACGAAAAGAAATGAAGTGATGTACTGGGAAGGTGGCTCTTGTTATGTGTACTGCTGCTACGGCATTCATGCGTTATTTAATATTGTCACACATAAAAAAGAGGTGCCGCATGCGATACTCATTCGTGCCATTCAGCCTGAAATTGGAATAGACGTGATGCTACAAAGAAGGAAAGCTCCCCATTTAAAACGAGCGACCACCGGAGGACCAGGGGCTTTAACACAAGCCTTAGGCATTACAACAAAACACAATGGGCTGTCCTTGACAGGCCCCCTCATTTGGATAGAAGACAAAGGGGTTTCAATCCCAGAAAAAGACATTCTATCTTCACCTAGAGTCGGAATAGATTATGCAGGTGAGGATGCCCTTTTACCTTGGAGATATCGCATCAAGGACAATGCGTGGACCTCTCCTGCTAAATAAAACTTGATAAGGATCTGCAATGAAAAAATCATTTATCACAGGACTTGTGATTATTCTACCATTAGCGACAACGCTTTTCATTGTTGCCTTTGCCTTTAACTTTTTGACCGGCCCATTTGCAGGTGTGCTTTATCCTCTCTTTAATTACTATCATCTCTTCAATGAAGGGTTTTTATTTCTATCTGCCGAGCAAACTCGACAATATGTCAGCCAGCTTCTGGTGCTTTTATTTCTTTTTTCATTCACTTTGGCATTAGGAGCTATCGCTCGCTGGTTTTTTGTGCACTATCTGATTCAATTTTGGGATCTTATTCTCTACCGCATTCCGATTGTCAGAACGATTTACAAAACCTGTCAAGATGTCATGAAAACAATTTTCACAAGCGAAACCAAATCCTTTAAACAAGTTGTGATGGTGCCATTCCCAAATCCCGAATCGTTTGCGCTCGGATTGGTTACTAAGGAAGATCTCCCTGGTTTAGGAGTTAATCAAGGAAGCACACTTGTCGCTGTTTTTATTCCAACGACACCAAATCCCACTTCAGGCTTTCTTCTGATGCTAAAAAAGGAAGATGTTGTTTATCTTGATATGAAAGTAGAAGATGCCTTTAAATACATCATTTCTTGCGGGGTGATCCAAACTCCATTCACAGCGATTGCAAAGGACTCTTGATGATAAAAAAATACTTCCTTACAGGTTTAGTCATTCTTTTACCCATCGTTGTCACGGCATTTTTAGTTGTATTCGCTTTTAATCTTTTAGCAAAGCCACTTCAAGGAATCATGTCTGGTCTGCTCAACTACTACGGATTAACAGAGACTATTTCTTTGTTTAAATCAGAGCATGTTTTGACAATCGTTAGCAAAACCCTTAGTTTTCTGATTTTGATGTCCATCGTGCTTGTAGCAGGGATTGCCGCTCGCCTATTTTTTATGCATACTATTTTGCGTTTTGGCGACTATGTCATCCACCGAATTCCTATTGTCAATAAAATTTATAAAGCCTCTCAAGAAGTTGTGAAAACGCTTTTTGTTTCAAAAACGACCAATTTTTCTCAAGTGGTTCTTGTTCCGTTTCCCCATGCAAAAGCATTAAGCATCGGCTTTTTGACAAATGAAAACTCCAGCCTCAATACGTCATTAGGAAGTGAAAATCGTGTTTCCGTTTTTGTTCCGGGAACACCCAATCCAACAATCGGTTTTATGTTAACTTTCAAAAAAACTGAAATCCTTTTCATTGACATGACTGTAGAAGAGGCTTTAAAATTCATTGTCTCCTTTGGAGTTGCTGTAGAACCTAAATTATCCCCTCTTCCTTTATTAAACGACAAAACAAGCGCTTCTTCACCCATTTAAGCCATGCAAGAAAAAAATTCTCCCTCCATCCATTTTCTCCCTGCAAAGAATGTTCGCGAAAAACTCACATCGATTTGTGAAACTGTTCGGCAGCATTTTGCTAAACAAAAACGGATTCTTATTGCAGCACCAAATGAAGAAGCGGCTCGCTATCTCAATGCTTTACTATGGAAACAACCCGAAGAAAGCTTTCTTCCGCATATTTGGAGTGAGTCGCAGACAGAAGAATGTGTCGCCATTACGTTTTCGAAGAATAACGTTAATCAAGCAGCCGTATTGCTTAACCTTTGCCCTTCGGTCCATTCTGAATGGGATTCTTTTGAACAGATTTACGACTTATTTGATGAAACAGATCCAGAAAAACAAAAGGCATCCGAATCTCGTCATGTCTATTACACCGAGAAGGGATGCCAAATTCACTTTGAGCCGCCTATTCATCTTGAGGTAAATGATCGCTAAGCCTGTTCTGGTTCAGATTCTACCGATTTTCCAACATAAGGCACAACACTTAAAAGTTTGCCCTTGAGTTTTTCAATCTTGGTATGATGAAATCCACAATCTTCCTTTAACAAGGAAATTTCCCCCCTTAGATCATTTATTTTTGTTCTAAGCGATTCATTGACATCCAGTTTTTTTTTGACTTTTTCCAACTTAGACTCTAAATTTTCTTTTGCTTCATCGATATCGTCATAATTAAAAGCATCATAATCCAAATCTAATCGATTAAAAGCTTCTTTCATCCGAGTCTTATCGTATTGTTTCTCATAACTCGTATAAATCCAACCCACATTCGCAATTTTGGGAGCTTGAATGTACGCTTCCATTTCAGCGATAATCTTTTCAAGGGATTCTTTTTTATTTTTTAATTTTTCTTCGCTCAGGACAACCCCGTGGAGTTTCTCTTGCTTTATTTCCAACACAGCCATTTTTTTCTCAGTGAGCTTCGTCTTTCTAGTCAATCGATCTGTATGAACGTTTAACTTGGCGTTAATAGCGACCATTTCCTCTTTTACTTGAGCATTTAGTTCTTCAGGATCAAGCTCTGGGGATTTCACATCGGCCTGACTTTGAGATTGCTTGGCTGCTGCAGCTTTCTGTTCCAACTGTTGTTTATATACACCGATCACGATTGCAAAAGCCTTTTCTAGCTTTTCTCTATAACCCGGTTGAAAATATATTTTACACTTTTCAACAAAACGGCGGAAATGATTCTGGATTTTTTTAATCGTTCCATCTTGGGACTCTTCGAGCAAAATCTTTTCAATGCCATGTCCCTTGTAAGCAGCTTTTACGGCCTCTTTTAGACCTCTATATTGATGATATTTTTGAGCTCTTAAACATTTTTCAACTTCATATGGAGAGAGAGAGAGGTTCATTGGAATCCTGTAATTAAAAAAATCATAATTGAACGAGAAATCATACCATGCTTATATTTTTAAAGCAGCTGAAAAGATCGATACAAGCATTTGTCATCTCGTCTGTTGAAAATAATTGTTCAAAAGAAACTTTATCCATAAATCTTTTATATCGAATAGTCGCAAAATCTTGTAATGCAACATGCATTTTCCTTTTTAATTTTGATTCATCAAGAGCACTAAATAAAAGAGCTTCTCCAATCGGAATAAATGTTTTAATAAACTGTTTTGCTTGCTGTTGCAGTAAAACATCTGTCTTTAAAAAAGGCACATTTAAAATGGTTTGAGTCAATTGATTAATTTTTCCATTAAAGAGAAGTTTTCCTCCTCCTAACAACAGCTGTTGCCACTTGCTTCCCCCTTCCAACATTTTGATATTCTGAAGCACGGGCTCTGCCGATTTGATATCGAAAAAATAATGAGAGAGTGTGATGCCAGATGCAAATAAGAATAAAAGACACCGTAAACGATAGCCTTCATCCATAAAAGGTTGTTGAGTCATTGGATCAATCGAAAAAACGGAGCGAATAAACTTTAGAACCGTTTCTTTTTCGTCTCCTGAGACATTCGAGAGATCCAAAATTGTTTCAAAAATGCCAACAAGAAGATGGTTTAATTTTTCGTTATTATGGGATTCGCACAGAGCATTTGAAAGCGTATAAATAACTAAAGCCATTTTTTGTTGGGATTCTTCGGGTTTGGCAATGCCTCCCATGGTAAGGACTGAAGTTTGCACACTTTTCTTCAAATTTTCAAATTGTGCACTTCGTTGTGAAGCTTTAGCATCAGGAGAGAGCTCTTCCAAATCAATCGACTGGTAGATTTTTGTCAAAACATTGTAAAGATTAATTTCAGGAATAAATCTTTCCGCTTCCTTTTTGAGAGCATTCAAAACCTTTTTTTGCTCCCTAGAAGAAGCTAAGCCATATTTTTTTTCTATTTCTTCTTTTGCTGCCAATTGCTCTTGCTTAAGCTCAAGATAGATTTTTTTCTCTTTTAAGAGGTCTTCAATTCTTTTTTCTAGGATTTCAACAGCTCTAACTTGATCCATTTTTTTACGATGCTTATTTATTTCTAATGAATAGCGCAGAATCTCTTCATCCACATTTTCAAAATCAAACGTGTAATGTTGGTTTAACAATTTTTTCATGGGGCCTAAATCATAAACAGATTGGAGATACAATCCCCCAAAACGCTCTTTTTTGGGTGTTTTTTGATAAGCTCTAGCATGCTCTAAAATCATTCCTTTAATCTTTAGTGCACTCTCCAATTCACTTCTTTGAAAATCGGTCAAAATACCAATCTCCGCTTTTAATTTTTGTAGAGAAGCTCGTTCTTCATCAATTTTGAGATCTTTTTCTTTGATTTTTGCTCGATAGAGGGCGAGAATTTTTTTAATAAAATTAAAAGAGTCCTGATCCTCAAGGGAGAGGTTAGAAGTAGTTTCGGAAGGTTGCTGAGGTGGTTGGGAATGTTTTTTTTGATATTGTTCTTCGACAAGAGACATCACAGAACTTTTGAATGCTTGATCTATCTGCACAGCTGCATGTGTAAAACGTACTTTAAAATCGCGACTGAATTTCAATTTAAAGTTGAGAATCACCCATTTATAAACTTTTGAAACCTTTCGTTTTAAAATAAAACGTTGATCCAAGGCTAGAAAGTTTTCGGGGTTTTCGATTTTAACGGACTTCCCCCCGAGATAACTCTTCATGGTCTCATTCATCTTAGGCCGGGCGAGAAACTCTTTAGTGAGAAACATTTTAGAAATATCTTCATTTAAAAACGCCCCTAAAGAGATCTTCGACATAGCTTCGACCTTTTTTGATCATTCTTGAATTTTATCCATGTTCTCGATAAATGATTCAAACATCTCCACAAAACGCATAGTAGTTTCAGTTGTTGTGGGAAGTTTTTCGAAGTCTATGAAATCCATCAATTTTTTTAAATCATTGTTTCCAAATTTTTCGGTTGCAAATGCCACTTTTCTTTTTAAGAGAGAGTTTTTGCTATCATGTATCAAAATCTGGATGATGGAGGGTTGTAAAGCTTCTACCATTGAGAGAACATGCTTTTCACAATCCTCATTTCCTTGCAAAGCGGGAAGGCATAAAACAGAACTCACGATATTTCCTTTTAAATATTCTAAAAGCTTATTTGCCGCAATGATCGCGCCTCTCTTAAAAAGTCCACTCGTTTCTTCGGCTCGTTTAACAATTTTCATATCCTTTCGGAGATTGTCCTTATCCCAGAAATATTGAGTCATTATGACCACGGCACCCAGTACATTAGAAAGAAGTAGGAGGCGGGTCATTTCATCCATGCACAATTCCCCTGTATGGGAATCATGCTCAAAAAGAAAATTGATTAACTGTTGATGTCCATCTTTGGAAGCATCTTCTAAAATCAATCGATCTAAAAATTGATTCGTTACATCTCTTACTTTGGAACTATTTGCAGGATTTTCTAATGCTTTTGACAAAAGCAGAATGAGAGTCGCATATTTTTGCCTCACAAGCTCAACATCGGTCATTCCGGACATCTCTAATTTATCCGTCTTCACAGTTTTAGAAAAAAAGCCAAGCTGTCTCCTGAGAGAGGTCGCCTTTTGTTTTTCTGAGCCATTTAGTCCATCAACAAAATTTTTTATGACACCTATGGCAACTTTCAGATTTTCTTCGCCGGATCTGTATGCATAGGAATCTTGAATTTTTCCAATGACTGCTTCATTTTCAAATAAAATATTTTCTTCTTGGTAAACAACAGTTTCTTCTTCTACAAAAAGGTCGACTCTTTCTTCCACAAATTCAGAAGAATTTTCTAAAGAAAAAACCCCTCCATTTTCAATTTCGGTCATTTGACTTTTCAACAAAACCATCGCTTTTTGATTTTTTGAAGCTTCATTTTCTAGTGAAATTAATTGATGGTCCAACTGTTCGAATTCTTTCTGTTTACTTTCTTGCTCTTCGATAAGAGCTTTAATGCTTTTAATTACGAATGTTAATTCTTCAATTGTTTTAAGAATGTCGCTCAAATACTCAGTTCTTATTTTGATTTCATGATCCAATTTTTTTAAATCAAATTTAGGATCTAATTTTAAAATGGCTTTTTCTTCATCCGAATCCCACAAAACATAAAAAGATTTTGGATTCGCTTTGATCTCATTAGCGATTTTAAGGATTGTTTCTACTCGAGCAAGCTCAACCTGCCATTTTTTTAATTCAGATTCTTTTTGTTCAATCTCACTACCTGTCAGCTGATTACTCACACTATACTCATCGACAATAGCCTTTTTTTCCTGCTTTTTTTGCTCAATTTTAAGATCTAGATCGATCTGAACACGATTTAATTGGTCCAATTCATTTTGAAGTTCTAATCTCTTTTCTTTGAAAGAATCAACAGGAATAGCGGGAGCTGGCATAGGTTTTGGAGGCGTTTGAACATGCTCAGAAGAAGGCTGCGAAGGTTTGGAAAGATGTTCATCATTTGGATTTAAGGGTTTTGATGTATTGTCAGCAAGAGAGGGTTTGGCTTGACTGTAAGCTTTGTCAATTTTAGAAATAGTTGTTAGAAATTTTTTTCTATACCCTCTATTTATCTTTAATTTAAGTTTGTGTTTAACCTTGCTGCAAGCTACGGCAATTTTTTTCCGAAAAGACTTAATGCGAGGATCTAATTGATCAAAATTTGACTCAAAGCTGACCTCTCTATTAGGATCACTCATTAATCCCTTAAGAAGCTGTTTTCTTTCTGGATATTTGAAGTAGTCTCCGCTTTTGTAACTATTGTAAATACTGTTCACACTACCCATAATTTAGCTCCATGAATTTTTTTAATTTTTAAAAAAGATTAGAGATAATCTAATTTTTCAATATTAAGATTCAATTAAGATGTGAGGAAATTAGCTGGGTAGACTTCGAAATTTTCTGAAAATTTGGGCTGCTAGCTGTGGAAGAAGCTGCATGCCATAAAGACTTAGTACACTAATCCAAGCAATCACAATACGTACCCATAATACAAGTCGAATCAACCAAATGGTTCCTTTTTCAACAATTTTCATAACAATTCGTGCAGCTCGTTTTACAACAACTGTCAAATATTTTTTAGATTGTTGAAAAGCTTGTTTGCCCTTTTCCTTTAAAGACTTTAGAAAACGATATAAAGTTTGAATCGCTGTAATTACCATTTTCTTTAAGGACAAACTTTTGATAACAAGAAATTGAGCCGCTTTTTGAATTCCAGCTATTAATTGAAAACCCATATCTTTTCCAACAGAAAGCCAAGATGTGATTGTCTGGGGTAAAAGCTTAAGAAAATTCTGAGTCGTTTGTGCCAGCATTTGATAGCCTGGAGAGATTTGAATTTTTGTCCATTGTAAGCCTAGTTTACTCATGTCCACAAACCGGGTGAAACTTTCGGTCGCCCCAGTTTTGATCATTTGGCCAAATTCTTTAGCTTTAGTCCAAGCGAAAGTGAGCCTAGGCTTTGTCCACTCAACCACTTGACTCTTCAATTGCTGATAAAGATTACCAGCCTGAATTTTGATTGCTTGCATCATTTTCGCAAACGTTTCGACGCGTGGACGCATAGCCTCTTTCCATTTTTGGACAATTTTTTCCGCTTTTTCTTTTGTATTAAGATTTTCCTGCTTCACTATTGTGAAAACGTCTTTTCCTTTTGTAGAAATCCAAGTCTTCATGGACTTGAAAAAAGAAGGAACCGCTTGCGGATAAACAACCGCCAAAGTTTTTTTTACAATAGCTTTGGGTAATTTTAAAAAGGCTACCTTAATACTTTCAAATTTACTTTTAAGTGTCTGTTGCTTGGAGGAAAAGAAATCTAAAAAAGTTTGGTTACCTCTTTTGACAAGGGACAAACTTTTTTCAATCATACGTAAAAAAGGTTGTAAGCCTTGCTTTGTAGCCCTCTCTACCGATTTTTTCATATCTTTAATACGATTGCGCACATGCTCTAATGCCTTTTTACATCGGCGTGAAATATATCGAATGGGAAAAGTAAACTTGACTTTCATTAAAGTCGCTAATTGAAGTAGAAGCTCAAGCCCTTTGTTGAAATTCTCAGATAACAATTCCAGGAGCTTTGGCATGATTTCGTTAGCTATCAATTTGGGAAGGGCAAACAACATGAAGTAAGGGGGAAAAACCACCACAATAAAAAAAAATCTGCCTAAAGTCGAAATAAAAAAGACCAAGGGGGATTTATCATTTTTAAATTGATCTTTAACCTGCTTATTAAGCTTTTGCTGAGTAGTTTCAATGGTGTCTTTAGGAATAGATTTAGCTCGAATCGGAGGAGCAAATGGATTATAAATATAAGGAGGATCTTCACCACCGCTGCAGCTTTTTATACTATCTCTGATAGGGCTAGACATTATGACCTCATAAGGTTTAGAAAAATTAGTTTACAAAACATCACATTTTCTGTCAAGCCTTATTTACTAGCAATATCTCTATCTATTTAACTATATGAATATGTTCGTAAAGAAAGTGAGCAATTAAATTAGAGGCCAATTTAGCCGTGATTCCATCTCGATCATGTTGAGGAGAGAGCTCTGCTATATCTAAAACAACCACCTTTTTTGAGTGCGCCAATAGAGAAAGACTCGTCAAAATATCCTTAGGCAAAATCCCAAAGGCCTGGGGGGCACTAACTCCTGGGGCAAAGGCGGCAGCAAAAACATCCAAACAAATTGTCAAATGAATAGGTTTATGATAACTGATGACCTCTTGAATTCTACCCAAAGCCCCCAAGCAAAAGTTTTCTGCATACACGATTTTCACCTGATGTTTTTCTGCAGTCTCAAAGAGCTGACTAGTATTCCCCGCTTTTTGTACACCTAAGCACGTATAATGAAAGGATTTTCCCCGATTTTTATAACCCTCCGCTATTTGGGAGAATGAGGTTCCTGAGGTACCCCATTGATCTTCTAGCAAAGGTCTCAAATCTAAGTGCGCATCAAAATTGACAATCGCACATTCTGAGTGCAATTCCATCACTCCTTGGTGGATTCCCCAAGCACTTTCATGACCACCGCCCAGGACAATAGGAAAAACGTTTTGGTTCAGAAGGGAGGCTACGGCTTCACCCAATTGCTTTTGAGCTTCCTCCAAATTTTGGTCTTCGCACACAATATTGCCTACATCAAAAAACTTCGCCTCTACAAGTTGATGTAAAGCTAGATTCGCCAAGGATTTTCGAATAGCAAATGGACCTTCAGATGCACCCATACGTCCTTCATTACGCCTTACCCCTTCATCGGAGACAAATCCTAAAAAACCGTAGCAGGGCTTGTCCTGAAATTCTAGCTTTTCTTTAGACAAATCCAAACACTGAATAACCTGGTGAAAACGCTCTCCATCCTCACGTCCCTTCCATAGATCTTTTTCAGGGGGTTGATAATATTTATGCATCCATTTTCCACTGTTTAGCTGTTAGAGTCATCTTCGGCAGAAGAGCCCCTTGGGCATACAAAATTTCTCGATAATCATCACAAGGATAAATCACGCAATCAGCCCTAAAGCCTGGTTTTAATATCCCTCGATCTTCTAATCGTAAAGCTTTGGCAGCTCGAAAGGTGATCGCAGCAAATGTTTCGGCCATCGTTAATTTCTCTGTAGCTCCCATGATGGCTGCTTGCAAAAGAAGGTAACCCATGGGTGCGGATCCAGGATTCCAATCAGAAGCTATTGCAACAGGCAAGCCTTGATCAAGCATGCGTCGCGCAGGTGCATAGGGAATCCCTAAACCAAGTGAGGCCCCCGGCAAGACCACAGGAATAACTTTGGCATTTTTCAATTGCTCCCAATCTTCAGCAGTGGACGCTTCCAGATGATCTGCACTTACAGCCCCCAGCTCTGCTGCCAAAGAACTCCCCCCTCTTGAAAATTGATCGGCGTGTGCAGTAAGCTGGAATCCAATTTCTTTAGCCTTTTGCAAATAGTTTCGAGCTTCTTTTAAAGAAAACGCTTCTTTATCCACAAAGATATCGATGCGATTTGCCAACTTTTTCGCTCGAACGATGGGCAGCAAATGGGTGGCGATGTATTCCAAATAGAGGGAATTCGTATCAAATTCTGGAGGTTTTGTATGGGCCGCTAGACACGTTGGAATCAGATCGATTTTTTGCTTCTCCCGTGTCACTTGAATGGCGTGCAAAATTTTTAATTCATCTTCAAGAGTAAGCCCATAACCACTTTTAACTTCACACGTGGTCACACCTTGATTTAGCAAACTCCCACATCTTTTTTCCATCAAAGAGACTAATTCCTCCAAAGAAGCTTGTCGTGTCATTCGAACGGTATTTAATATTCCACCTCCTTTTTCAGCAATACTTTGATAGGACGCTCCACTTAAACGGAGTGCATATTCATTTGCTCTAGAACCAGCCCAGCATAAATGGGTATGCGCATCAATCAATCCCGGAAGTCCCACAGCTGAATATTCAATCTCTTGAATGGGAATCGTTTTTTTTCTAAGGGCATCAAAAGGACCAACATGCTGGATATATCCTTGATGAATATGAATACCTGCATTTTGAATGATGGGAAGTTCATGATCTGATAAAGGACCGCACGACCCCATCCCTTCCATTGTCAATAGCTGTTTAAAGGGACCTAAAATGACTTCTTCAACCATTTTCTTTCCCGATTAAAAGATGATGTTTTTCTCCACACGCAATGGCTTCAGGGTACCCAGCGTCTGCGTGACGGATAACCCCTAATGCGGGGTCAATGGTTAATACTCTTTTTAAACATCGTTCGGACCGCTCGGTTCCATCCACTAAAACGACCATCCCTGCATGTTGCGAATACCCAATTCCCACGCCACCACCATGATGAAAAGACACCCAGGTTGCCCCACCGGCACAATTTCCCATGAGATTTAATAAAGGCCAATCAGAAATACAATCAGAACCATCACGCATTTTTTCTGTTTCCCGAAAAGGAGAAGCGACAGAACCTGCATCTAGGTGATCTCTCCCTATTACCAGAGGTGCTTTGAGCTTTTTCTTTCGAACAAGCTCATTAAAAACCAAACCCGCCTTTTCCCGCTCCCCGTAGCCTAACCAGCAAATGCGAGCAGGAAGCCCCTGAAATGTCACTTTTTCTTTAGCTGCTTTTAACCAAACATGCAACTGGGTATGATCTGGAAAAGCTTCCATCAGAGCTTGGTCTGTGAGATAAATATCTTCAGGATCACCAGATAAGGCCACCCAGCGAAAAGGGCCTTTTCCTTCACAAAAAAGAGGGCGAATAAACTCAGGAACAAATCCCGGTATTTTAAAAGCCTCTTTTTCACCCCCTTGGCAGGCGAATTCACGCAAATTATTCCCGTATTCAAAAGCAATCGATCCTTGAGCTTGCATTTCCAGCATCGCATGCACGTGATAAGCCATACTTTTTAAAGCCTTCTGCTTGTAGACATATGGATCTGCTTGTCTTAATTCTGCGGCAGTTTGCATTGTATAACCACTTGGAATATACCCATTGAGCGGATCATGGGCTGATGTTTGGTCTGTCACGATATCGGGAATGATTTGGGCGTCCAAACATTTTTGAAGAATAGTTCCAATATCGCCAACTAATCCCACTGATAAAGGCTTTTTCTGTTGCTTGGCGTCTAAAATCCATTGAAAGGCTTCTTTCTCATTTTGCGCTATTTTATCTATATAGCGTGTCTTTAAACGCTTTTCAATGCGGGTTGGATCGATGTCGATTCCCAAAAAAACACCCCCATTTAAGGTGACTGCCAAAGGCTGCGCCCCTCCCATTCCTCCCAATCCCCCTGAAATAGTTAAGGTACCTGTAAGGGAATTATTAAAATACTTACGTGCTGCGGCTGCAAATGTTTCGTAAGTTCCTTGCAGAATCCCTTGCGTTCCAATATAAATCCAACTGCCTGCTGTCATTTGTCCATACATGGTCAATCCAAGCTTTTGAAGCTCTCTAAATTTTTCCCATGTGGCCCAGTGAGGCACTAAATTACTATTAGCAATCAAAACTCTGGGGGCTTCGGCATGGGTGGGAATGATTCCGACAGCTTTGCCTGATTGGATCAATAAACTTTCCGACTCTTTCAATTGTAACAAGGACTGAATAATTTGTTGCAGAGCTGCTACATTTCTAGCCGCCTGACCAGTTCCCCCATAAACGATCAAATGCTCCGGGTCCTCAGCAACTTCAGCATCTAAATTATTAAGCAACATTCTTAAAGGAGCCTCCGTTTGCCAAGAAAGAGCATGTAGCTGATCACCACGAGGCGCTCGGTAAACAGGATGCTGCGCATATTTTTGAATAAATGATGCAAAATCCATCGTTTCTCTCGTTATAACTGTTGAAAAACCTCTAGCGCTTTTTGTATATCATCCGACACAATCCGATCTTCGATTAAGACAGGAACTTTTTTTCTCAAGGCTATGTAAACTTGATGGGTACCTTTTCCTAAGTCTTGACTGCGTTTACGTAAATCGACAGCCTGGGCTGCTACCACCATTTCTATTGCGAGGACAGTTGAAACATTACGCACCAAATCGCGCAGTTTACGTGCCGATGTCATGCCCATAGATACATGATCCTCCACCCCCACATTGCCAGGGATCGAATCTGTGCACGCAGGGTTAGCGAGTAATTTATTTTGATTGACAAGCGAAGCACTTAAATACTGAGAAGCCATGTAGCCAGAATGAGTGCCTTCGTAAGGGGTCAAAAATGCTGGCAACCCACTCATATGAGGATTTAATAACGTTTCCAATCTTCTTTCAGAAACATTGGATATTTCAGACATGGCTATTGCAGCGAAATCAAACGCTAAAGCAAGGGCCTGTCCATGAAAATTTCCCCCGCTCAGGATCACTCCTTCTTCTGAAAACACTAGCGGATTATCTGTTGCTGCGTTGAGCTCTCTTTCGATAATGGTGGTGCAGTAATCCAATGCATCTTGGGTGGGGCCATGAATTTGAGGGACACAACGCAAAGAATAGGAATCTTGCACCTTTACTCTTTTAAAGTTTTGGCTCCATAGCGAGGAATCTTTTAGTTCTTCGCGCATTCTTTTAGCTATTTCCATTTGCCCTTTCTGTCCTCTTGCTCGATGCAGCAACGGATTGAGAGCATCTGTTGCCCCAAGTAACCCTTCAAATGTTAAAGCGGCAATTCGATCCGCTTTTTTCAGAACTTTTTTGGCTTCAATTAAAGCAAGGCTACCTACGGCAAGCATGATTTGGGTGCCATTAATCAACCCTAATCCTTCTTTAGCATGTAATTTAAGAGGCTTTAACTTGGCTAATTTTAATGCTTCTTTGGCAGACATGCGTTTATCTTTATAATGCACTTCTCCTAATCCAATCAGAGGAAGGGCTAAGTGCGCTAAAGGAGCCAAATCCCCACTAGCGCCTACGGATCCATATTGGGGAATGAGCGGATAAATTTCTGCTTGTATCAGTTGGAGTAAGGCTTCACAAACCTGATAGCGAACGCCTGTATTTCCTTTGATCAAAACATTTAATCGAAGAGCCATCGCTAAACGTGTTTCGGACAACGAGAGTGGCTCACCAAAGCCTGCGGCATGGCTTTTTAATAAATTGACTTGCAGAGCATCTATTTCGTCTGGAGCAATTTTTTCCCGAGCGAAATAGCCAAATCCCGTGTTAACTCCATAAATCGGTTTTGGGCTTTTGGCAAGTTGATGCACAAGTTGCGCACTTGCATCAATGGCATTCTGCGTGCTGGGTGAGATTTTGACAGGACAGCCTTTTGCAATAGCTTCTAATTGAGAAAGCGTTAAACTTTTGCCGTCTAAGAAAATACTGTCTTTTATTTGTTTCATTTTATCGATACAGAGTTTGTTTATTCTTGATGTATCGCAAAATGATCAAAATGGAAAGTAAAAAACGAACAAATGAGGACATTTACAAGATGTGACTTGTAAATGTCCTCATGACTAAATTAATAGAAAATAATGATTTGATCTTGCCCGGTTAAAACAGTTGAATCACGGTACTCATGTCGCAGATAATCTCCTGCAATTGTGTGATCCACGCTGAATACGGTATTCACGAGAAAAACAACTCCGCTATGCGTCATAAAATACTGGTAGCCAAAGCGGCTTCCTGAAATTTCTGTGGCAATCACACAGTGTGAGTATTCTGCCATGTGTGTCAACACACCATTCACTATCACCAGATTTTGTCGAATTGGTGTCACAATAAAAGACTTGGCAGTTTTTTTATTTTCACCTTCTTCTTGGGAAGGATCTTGCAAAGCTTCCTCTACGGATGCTTCATGAATAATTGATTCATCTCTTTCCTCTCCGGAAAGCTGTCTACTTTCTAAATAAGCAGTAAACATCTCTTTTCCAGGAGCTAGCTCTTCACTCTCTTCCGCGCAAAGAGGAAAAGAAAACGCAACGATACTCGTCAAAATGAGTGTATTTAAATAACGCACAAAGACTCCTTATTATTAATTTCATTAATTAAATAACAAAGAATATTACAGAACTTAATTAGAATCAAACTATAATCTAAAAACTTTCGATCATATCTTAATTAATTACCTTCCTTTCTTTCGCGCAATTAATGTGAGAAACAATGGAAATTCATCACGACTTCGATTCTCCATCTTTGCCATTTTTCCTTCACTGACTTTATCGGAACACCACTCTTCTAAAAATTCAGTGACAAATCCTGCTTCATGTAACCAGCGTGTATAAGAGGATAAAGGATAATGGAAAGACCAAGTTTCAGAAGATTTACTTCCCTCACTAGGATGCGCTTGAATTGGGATTCTTTGAGCCGAGGCATAAGAATCTAGACGTCTGTACTGCAGCTTTTTGTTTTCATCGACACCCCAAGACGACTGCCGCGGAATCCGAAAGCATGGATGGTTCATCACAATGATAAAAAGCCCATCCTCTGCTAAAGCAGCGGATACATTCTTAAATACCAAGTCGGGTCTTTCAATATTTTGCACAGCTAAAATAAGCGTGGCATGTGAAAATTTTTTTTGGTCTACTTGATAGGGTTTAATGGCATCCCCCACCAAATATTCATGCCGCGGATTATGATCCAACTGTTTCGCAGCCTTGACAAAAGAAGGCGCGATATCAATTCCGACATAACTGATTTTTTCAGGTAGATGGCGGGCCAAAATTCCTTGTCCACAAGCGACATCTAAAATGGATGAATTCTCGTTTAGATTGAGAAGATTCAACAACTTTGGTAAAATTACAGATTGATGATAATAATGCCCTTCTTTACCGACTGCCTGATGGTACCATTTACTGACAGGTTCCCAAGAAGTAGAAGGTTTTTTAGGGCGGGATTTTGATGGCTTTGATTGCATAAGACTCCTTGCGTTAGCAAAGTCAAGAAATGAAGCAATGAGATTATCGATTCCAGAGTTTTTTGTCGACAATTTGGGTAGAACTGAATAAAGCTTGTAGAATTGTTCATTCCTAGCGCAAAAGTTTTTACCCTTGATTTATAAACAAGGCTCACGTATAATAGCCTTTTAATGCAAAGTAAATGATGTTGAAAATAGTAGCCTTTTTCGGCTTTAACAATGGGAGATCTGCTAAATGTCTCTAGACCAAGGTACAAAAGAAGAAATTACAAAGAAGTTCCAACTTCACGAAAAGGATACGGGATCAGCTGATGTTCAAATCGCAATTCTCACAGAAAGAATTACTGAATTGACTGAACATTTGAAAAGAAATCCAAAAGATCACGGCTCGCGATTGGCGCTTCTTAAGCTTGTCGGCCAACGAAGGCGTTTATTGGATTATCTAAACTCAACCGATACTGTTCGGTACCAAAATTTGATTACAAAATTAAAATTGAGAAGATAATAGCGATTTTGTTAAGGCAGCATTAGCTGCCTTTATCATTTAAACTAGGGGGGGAATAGAAATCAGAAATCGATCTTCAACAAGCTTTTGAGGTTTGTTTTCTGAATTCTATATATAACAGATTCCCCTTCCACAATTCCAGCTCCTTGACTGGGAGTTATGGATCTAATCAATCAGCCAGCTCAAAATGGCCAACCATTTTGACGCATAGCCTTCTTTTAGGACTTCATCCTCATCCTCATCGTTCAAAATCACAGGAACATGCGGAGATATAACATTTAGGAGATTAGATGAATATGGAACGACGCACAACACGAGTCAAAGTCGGTGAACAAGAAATTGTTTTCGAAACCGGAAAAATCGCACGTCAAGCAAATGGAGCTGTTTTGGTCCGCTCTGGAGAGACCATTTTGTTCAACACAGCTTGCGCTGATTACGACCTAGCTCCTGGTGAAGATTTTCTCCCCTTAAGAGTTGACTACCAAGAAAAATTCTCTTCAGCAGGAAAAACAGTTAGTGGATTTATTAAACGAGAAGGACGCCCTTCTGAAAAAGAAACATTGGTATCAAGACTGATTGACCGCCCCCTTCGCCCAATGTTTGAAAATGGCTATTATAACGAAACACAAGTTCTTTCTTATGTCTGGTCCTATGATGGCGTAAACGCTCCAGAACCTTTAGCGATTTGCGGAGCTTCTGCTGCTTTAGTTATTTCGGATATCCCCCTCATTAAGCCAGTAGGTGCAGTACGCGTAGGCTTAATTGGTGGAAAGTTTGTGGTTAACCCAACTGTTGAACATCAAAAGAAATCCAAACTCGATCTCATTCTCGCAGGAACAGAAGATGCCGTTTTAATGATCGAGGGATATTGCGATTTCTTAACAGAAGAACAAATTTTAGAGGCCATTGAAATCGGTCACCAGGGAATTAAAGCCATTTGCGAAACACTTCTCGCATGGCAAAAAGAACTTGGAAAGCCTAAAACATTGCACACACTACGCCCTCTCCCACAAGATGTATTCCATTCCGTGGAAGAAATTGCAAAACCACTACTTGAGCAAGCTTTACGCATCAAAGAAAAGCAAAAAAGAGAAGAGGCCTTGGGAGCAGTCAAATCTGCTGTTCAACAAAAACTTCTTCCGGAAGATGGTGAGCCTCTTTTCCCGGCTAAAGATGTGGCCACAGCTTTAAAAGAAGTTTCTTCTAAATACATGCGTGAAATGATCTTGAATGAGAACGTACGCAGTGATGGAAGAACATCCATCAACATTCGCCCGATTGATATCGAGCAAGGAATCCTTCCTCGTGCACACGGCAGCTCTCTATTCACACGTGGTGAAACACAGAGCGTATCCGTTTGCACATTGGGTGGTGAAAGCATGGCCCAAAGATTTGAAGATCTTGATGGCGAAGGCAGCCGCACGTTCTATCTTCAATACTTCTTCCCTCCATTTTCTGTCGGAGAAGTCGGACGCATTGGATCTCCTGGACGTAGAGAAGTCGGTCACGGCAAGCTAGCGGAGCGCGCTCTTCAAGCTATTTTGCCTCCTAAAGAAGCTTTTCCTTATACCATTCGTTTAGAATCTAACATCACAGAATCGAATGGATCTTCTTCCATGGCAACCGTGTGTGGTGGGTGCCTAGCTATGATGGAAGCCGGCGTTCCAGTTAAACGTCCAGTTGCAGGAATTGCAATGGGCCTCATTCTAGAAAATGAGCGATTCATCATTTTATCTGATATTTTGGGAATTGAAGACGCTCTCGGCGATATGGATTTCAAAATCACAGGTGATGCAGAAGGAATTACAGCCTTCCAAATGGACATCAAAGTGGAAGGAATCACGCCATCGATTATGAAAGCGGCGTTAGAGCAAGCGAAAAAAGGACGTATCCACATTCTCGGAAAAATGTTAGAAGTATGCCCAACACATAAAGAAGAGATGTCTGTTTATGCTCCACGCATCGAAACAATGCAAATCAAACCTAGTAAAATTGCAACGGTCATTGGACCTGGCGGAAAACAAATTCGTGCCATTATTGAAGCGAGTGGTGTCGAAATTGACATTAATGACGATGGATTGATCAGCATTGCCTCTTCCAACCTAGAAGGAATTGAAAAAGCCAAAGCGATGATCGTCGGCTTAACTTCGGATGTTGAAATTGGGAAAGTTTACACAGGTAAAATTGCTAACATTGCCCCATTTGGAATCTTTGTGGAAATTCTTCCTGGAAAAGAAGGTCTTTGCCACATTTCCGAATTTGATAACACACGCATTAATAACTTGAATGATTATGTCAAAATTGGTGACATGATTACAGTTAAAGTTCTCGAAATTAATGAACGTGGCCAATTAAAACTTAGCCGAAAAGCGACGTTATAATCCCACCTTACGGTTCGTTTTTGAATTGATAAAAGCACTCAGAAATGAGTGCTTTTTTTTTCTTTATCTTTTCTTAACAGGCTTACGATACAATGATTTGCAATTGTTAAAATAAGGATTCTTATATGACAAGCTCAAGCTCGAATGTGCATTTTTCAGCAGCTACCACCTCAGTACCTTTGACAGAAAAGGGTAAAAAACCGCGCAGTAAATTTTTTACTGTATGCATTACCATTTTAAAATCTCCTTTCACTTTCTTTCATGCAGCTTGTTTCTGGAAAAAAAGATCTGTTAAGCTCTCTCCTACGCAAAAAACGACCATCCAAGAAATTCATAAAGATCCGGCTTATCTCCAAACCAAACAGATACGCCCCACTTTCGCAACCCCCAAAGAAGATACCGCCGCTGCCTCTGAAAAAAATGTTGCCGCAAAACCTAAAGAAGATATCGCCTTAGAAAAGCTGCGTCAATTCACACAAGATTTTTGCGTCCATTTTGCCGACAGCCTTTTTGATGAAAAATTAAAATCTCCTCTTAAAAGCATGAACCCCACGCCCGAAATGATTGATCGAGTCAATGGTGGGATAAAATTTTTCCTTGGTCATATTATTGATGCTACGACTAAGGCGCTTGACACAGTCGTTCAGTCTGATATTGGAAAAAATTTCAAGGAAATCGCAGAGAATAATAAGCGAGCAGATGAATTGGCAACAAAACTTTTCGCTTGGCTATTTAAAGACCAAGAAGGACGAAATCTCCGTGAAGAAATTGAGGAAAAACTAAATGATAAAACCATTGAGTTGGCTAAATTAAAGGGAATAGACATTCCTGAAAATGTTTCTTTTTTGGAAGATGGATATGCCGATAAAATCTTAAAGTGGGTATTTGAGTCCGACCATCGCGACTATTCGCAAGTGTTTCTTGGAAGCGACCCCTTAAAAAATGAATTACAAGGCCTTGTTGTCAATGCAGTCATCCAACTGCTTATCGAAAACAAAATTTCTTACTTCCAAGATAAAATTCAATATACCTTGCAAGACAAATTAGTCGATGTCGTTCGTGAACTTTTTACAAATTCAGCATCGAAAATCGGAGCAACTGTTGCTGATCGCTTAGCTTCCCAAATTAAAGCGGCCGATTACACTGGAACCTTTGACTCCATCTTGAATATTATCACTAAGCACACTGAAGCTTACATCGTAGCGGATAAAAAGGCTGAGAAATATCTCAAAAAAGCGAGAAAGGCAAAATCATTAAGAGCACATACCCCCGAAGAAGAACTCTCCAAGCAAGAATTTCTCAATGTTGCGACTGCCATCAAAGAACAAGGGAAAGATGCAGTCAAAAAACAACACATGGCGCTTTTTTTTGCTAATGAACATGCTTGTCATCCAACCATTACTAAAATGCTTATCGTTCCCGATGAAGCCCTAAGAGAAAACACCGCAAAGTCGGCAGAGAACAACTTGTACACGCACATATCAGCCGAATTATTCAAAGTTCTTTTGCCTTCATCCAATTTTGAAGGTGACCAAGAAAAAACAGGCCTAGAGCAAATTTGGGACATGCTTATTGACAAAACAAATTTACCTGATGAGCTTGAAAGTTTAGTGACAGAATTCAAAGAAACTTTCGTTAACTTTATGCACCAAGATCAGCTTGGAGATCTCGCCGGCATTCAAGATGCTTTCTTTTCCTTTACAAAAACATTAGCTTTGAGTACCGCTGAAGAGATTATTAAACAACAAATTTCAAACGGTGCACGAAAAATGGTCGAGATGCTCTCGAATCAGAATTCTCTGGAAGAGCTTCTCGCAATGCAAATTTTACCAACACTTTCAGACCAGTTTTTGGCTGCAAATGTTCGCCAAACAATTTTTAATTCTAAAAATATCAAAAAGATGGCCCCCCTCTTTCTAAGGGCTTCTCAATCTGGAAGTGAGACAGACGCTGTTAAACAAGACATTCAAAATACCATTTTTGAAATCAGCAAAAAGTCATTTAACTCTTTTGACATGCAAAAAATGGATCAGGCTGAGTTTACCAAAATTATCACACCCGTGATTGAGGAGATCGAAACACTTCTTCAAGTCACCCTACAACCAACAGACTCAGTAAAAGAAGTCATCACTATCATGCAAGAATACAATAAAGGGATTAAGGCTGATAGAAATTCGACTTATGGCAAACTCCTCATGCATGCGGGCTTTGGACTTAGCTCTTTAAAAATTTTTGGAGGAAAAAAGCTCTCGAAAATGCTACTCAGCATGTTCAAGGGACAAGTTAGCCAACAAATTAGCAATGCAGCTTATACAGGAAGTCACTCTTATGTTAAACCTCTCTATAACGCTTTAAGCTCAGCTCAAGAATCATTTGGAAGTAAAGATCAAGTCCAAAAATTGTTTTTTGGAGAGACCGCTCATTTGAGTGAAAAAAAACGAAAACAAAGACTTCAAAAAGAAATAGACAAAACCTCGCGACTTGCACATGATCTTTTAAGACAAGGTGTAAAAACTAACATAGGTTCTGCTGCACTTCTTTTTGTACCCTCATGCGACTCGATCAATCACGTCGTGACAGACTTTGTGCAAAAACTCTTACTAACAGATCCAGCTATCAATAAAAGCCTGATATTCCGCATTCAGAAAAGGGTTTTAGATGCCTTAAAAGCAGAGAATTCCCCCGAAATGGCAGACGATTCACATCCTACATAAAATAAGGGCTCATTCATGAGCCCTTAAATCCATTTTTTTTTATCATCGAATGAGATAACCTAATACAGAAAATGTTTTTCACTATCGAGAGTTCTTTTCTACTTGTGCATATCTAAAGGACAGTTTGATGAATATCCATCTTGACAACACGCAAAGTTCCACTTACATGGCCCCCGTCCCTAAGAAAAAATCCCCTCTTAGCAAAATCACAAATTTTTTCATTAATTTTTTTAAACGGTTTCTTCCCTCCATAAAACTTTCCAAAGAAGAGACGACTATACTCAAGCAAAGCTCCTATCTATTCAAAAAAAAAGCAACCGCCCCTTTCCCTTCTTCTGAATCAACAAATCCATCTCGTCCGGCTTCTCATCGCTTTTCTCTGCCTCCTTTCATCCAAAAAAACCACGATGTCGTCCCTTTTGCCGACTATGATCCTTCTCTTGTGGCAATGCGGAATTTTTTCAGTCATTTTACTTCACATGTCATGGAATGTTATTACGATAAATATTTCAAAAGATCGACTGAAAACATGAGCGGGCAAGCTGTACTTTTACAAGAATACCTGCGTGTTGGTGCTATCTTAGTTGTTCAATTAGGGAATAAAACTTCTAAAATTGTGGATGATTTGAAGAAAAACACAACGCGCATCGAGGAAATGGTGACTAAAAATCGCTCTGAAATCGACTCTTCGCTAGAGCAAATTTTCCACTGGTTAATTGAAGGAGAAACAAAAGAATCCATCTTTACCCATTCTTTGGTGCGTTTAAATGAAATTGCCATTCCTCCTAACCAAAATTTAAAAGAACACTATCTTTCTCCTATTCTAGACTGGATTTTTAATCCGACTCATACAAATACTCAAGTTAAAGCGGCTAAGGAAAATCATGCGAAGACTTTCGACGATGTTCTTCAAGAAATCGTCGTGCTTTTGTTAGAGAAAAAAATCGACTCCTATCTCAATCTAATGGTCGCCACTATGGGAGAAAAAAAGCTTCCTCAGCTTGTTCAAGCTTCTCTTTCCCAAGTGTCAAAAAAGGTTTCGGACATTTGTAGCAATCAGCTGGCCCATTTGATCAGTCGAACAGACTATCCTAAAGCCTATGATCGTGTTTTTAATCAGCTGAGCGACCATGTCGCCGCCCTAATTCAAGTGAAAGAACGAGCAGAAGCAGAGCTAGATAAAGCTTCAATTGAAGATAAAGCTTTGCTTAAAAAAAATAGCCGTAAAAAGAAGCTTGCCCGCATCGAAAAACATTTTGCAAAGGATGACAAAGTTTGCCATCCGACAATTACAAGCATAATTTCAAGTAAAAAAAAGGGGCTTGTCAATCCATCTTCTTTTAACGAAATTAAGTTTTATTCCTCTGTTACAGAACGCTTACTCGAACTCATTTGCCCTTCTAAGGTTATGTATAGCCCCGAAGGATTTATTATCGAAAGAGATGGAATTGTGGATCTTTTCTACCAGGCAGTGCCAGCCATCCCAGAAGAATTTAAAACGCTCATTGATAAAGGAATTAGTGTTTTCCAACAAATTATCCCTGCTGAAGCTCTTCGTCACGCTGAAAAAGCGAAAGGGCATACAGTCGCTAGTATAGAGAGAGTGATTTTAAGTGTCGCAAAGAAATTTGTGCGGGAAAAAATGATTGAAATAATGCGAGACATTGTGAATCGTCTTGTAAATCCAGAACAACGCACCGCTTTGATGGCTCAACACATTGTTCCCCAAATCAATGATTTTTTACTTCTACAGTACATGCAATCTTTTTTTTCATCTCCAACAAGTATTCAGTTAATTGCAGAGGAACTTGAAACAACTCAAGAGAATGAAGTTCAACTAGTCAATCTAAAAGCGCTTCTTTTGGATTTATTTGAAAAAAACACATCTCAACAACGCAAGGAATTAGAAGAAAAGTTTAAAATTGGGTCCCAGCAATTTAACGAAATCTGTGAAGAATTGGTGACGGATATTCTCGCGGAAAGACAAAAGAATCCGGATCTGCTTGCCATCGATTGCCTAAACAAATACTTCGAATTTTCGGATGTCCCCCCAAAGGATATTTATGGAGATTTGATCATGAACCTTGTTTTTAAGATGGGCAAATTGAGCTTTTTATTGGGCATTGGATCATCACTCGCCCAACAATTTAGTAGTACAATCAACGAGAAAATCAATGGACTTGTGACCACGGCCTTGCATAGTTTCAGTTCTTCCCATCAAAAAGGAGTTGCGATGATCATTCAAGCCACGGAAAAAACGTATGGAACGACAGAACAAGTAAATGACCTTCTTTTTGCCCCAACTGAACCTCTTTTAAAAGAAGAAAATAAGCAAAAACTCACCCAGCAATTTGCACTGGCCGCTTTTCTGACACATGCTCTAGTCAAACAAAATATGGTAACTGGTGTTGGTATCGTTGTCCCTGCGGCTCAAGAAATACAAAATGCGATTACAAGAACATACAACACTTTTTTCGAAAGTGAATTGACTACCAAAAGCCTACTTTTTAATCTTTTCGAAATTGCTCTTAACGCTCTTTCCGAAGCCAAAGCAACGATCCAATCTGAACAAGATGTGGAGAAAGCCAAAACGATATCCCCTAAAAAAGATGACGTTGTGTTAGACAGAAATCCAGAGGAGACTAAAGACAAATAGGATTGGCAAAAAAGGATAAAAGTTTGATAACTATCTTTTTAGATGCAAGCCATTAAAAGGAGCTCTTTAAAGATATGTTCACGTCTCTCACTATGCGCCCGCGGAACGTTAATGCTTACAGATCCGCTGCTATTCTTTATGGAGATTGGGGCACAAGTAAGGCCTATGTCCTTGGCTTAGCTTTTGCCCTAGCCTCTTATGGATCCTTCTGGCTCATCCTTTCGGTCAGTTGTCTCAATATTTTGGTGGGCATCAATTATATGACGATTTGCCGCTATTATCCAAATGGTGGTGGTGTTTATGCAAGTGTCCGGAGTCAATCGGAAATCTTAGCACTCGTAGGAGCCTTTTTTTTAATTGCAGATTATCTTGTCACGGCCGCCTTAAGTGCTTTATCTGCTTTTAATTATCTAGGTGTCTCGAATCCTGAACATTGGGCTGTCGGATCAATTGTGGCGATTGGAGCGCTCAATTTTTTAGGCCCCAAATACACGGGAAGTCTTGCAGCCCTTATATCACTCCCCACAGTCTTAGTGGTCATTGCCCTGGGATTGCTGAGCCTTCCTTTTTTACCAACTGCCATTCAACATGTACAGCCCCTTTCTCCCCATTTTAGTGTGAATTGGGATCACTTCGTCGGAATTATTGTCGCTCTGTCAGGTATAGAAGCGATCGCAAATACGACGGGAGTCATGCCACTGAATGCGGGTTGTGATGAAAAACATCAATGCGTCTCTAATACATCTACACCAGCCATCTTTTGGGTCATGCTCGAAGTCAGCTTTTTCACCGCCTTATTTGGTTTAGCCATGATGGCTCTTCCAGGTCTGCACGTTTCTGGTAATGAAGTGTATAATGCCACTGGATCCGAAATTCGAGATTCGATGTTGCGGTATATGGGAACCTATTTCAGCTCGGCTTACTTTGGTCCTGAGATAGGCCAATTATTTGGTGCAGCGATTGGAATTGTTTTTTTCGTTCTTCTTTTATCTGCTGTGAATACAGCGATTGTTGCATTAGTTTCTTTATTTTTTGTGATGTCTCGTGATGGCGAGCTACCTTTTGCTTTTCAAAAACTCAATCTTTTTGGCGTACCTAATCTCCCTTTATTTCTGTCCATTACAATTCCAGCCTTTCTCGTTTTTTATTTTAAAGATGTGGCAGAACTTGCCAATTTATACGCCGTAGGATTTGTTGGAGCCATTGCAACCAATTTAGGGTTTTCCTCTCTCAATTGGAATCTCGATATGCAACGAAGAGAACGGATCTTCATGTTTATCACTTTTTTGATCATGGCCGCCATCGAATGCACACTATTAATCGACAAGCCAAATGCACGCAATTTTGTCATTACAATTGTTGCAGTAGGCCTTCTTTTAAGGGGATGGGTCGTTGAAAGTCAGCAAAAAAAATGGAAAGAACGAAAAGCTCCCCTAGACAAGGCTATTTTGGAAGAGGCTCCTATCGCCCCTTCTCCTGAAGGTTCTATTCTTTGTGCCGTTACTCATATAGGAAAATCTCTGCAATTCGCCATTCATGAATGTAATCAAAATAAACAAACCCTCTGTCTTTTATTCATTCGTGAACAGCAGGTGATCACCGAAGAAGATCGGCATCGCTATTGGCTCGAGGATGAAGATGCTTGTGAAATTTTTGACTACGCCAAAGAACACCTCGAAAGTGGAAAAGTTCACTTCATTTATGTTGTAAGTGATTCTCCCGCTGCAACGATTTTAGAGACAACTAAAAAATATCAATCTACGCGCCTTGTATTAGGAATGCCTAGAAGTAATAAATTTTTCCAATTCATTCGAGGTAATATCATCCAGGAAGTTGGTAAAAATCTTTCTGAGGAAATTGAATTACTTGTAATTTGTTAAAATCTCACTCTTAATACAATCTTTATTAAAAAAAGTTAAAATACGCTTTAATTCAATTTTATTAAGAGATTGTATCATGAATACTCCACCCATCAATTCTTTCTCTGCACCTAAAACCTCTGGACATCTTCCCCCTCCAAAAACTCCAAAAAAAAGTATTATTTCTAAAATATTTCGCGTTCTTCTTTTTTGGAAAAAAACAGATCGATTCCTAGAAAAAAATGCTGGATTGATTCGCGCTTCTAATCAGCTTTTAAATCGAGCAAAGGTCATTCACACACCGCAAACCCAAAGCAGTAAAGGACATTTTTCAGCAACACCCATCACTGAAAAAAATTCGGGATCTGAAATTGATTTTTTCGAAATACGGGATAGGGGTTTCTCTCCGGCTCTTTCAAATCTACAGCTCTCTGCCTATGGTTTGATGGAAAAAGTTTTCGAATGCCTCAATGAAAAATATGGCACAGAAGCTATCGATTTAAATAAATTCTCAACAGTTTTTTCTTATCTAAAAGTGCTTGCCAAAGTTTTGGTTCAAACAACAAACCAAGCTTCACCACTGCTTCAAGCAATGGAAGAAGGAAAAATGCCCACACTGAAAAGTGCGTTAAATCGAGATGATGTTTCCAATTCCCTTAGAAAAGCGTTTAGCTGGCTCATTGATCCCACCTACCAGCAAGAAGACATCCACAACACTCTGAAACAACGATTGGCCCGACTTCCCATACCTGCTGACCAGGATTTAGAGACACATTACTTGACCCCCATTCTCGATTGGGCTTTTCAATCTGACCGCACACAAGTCCCACATGCGTTACGTGCAGATTTTCAGCATACAACTTTTAATCTAGTTTTTGAAGAACTGGGAACGCTCTTGCTTGAAAAGAAAATTGATTCACTGGATCACATCTTAAAAACAGCATTAGGACCTTCTTCTTTATCTGCAGTTGTCGAAAAATTTCTCCGTGAAAATTTTCTAATCTTTGGACAAATTGTGAGCGATCGAGTTGCTGACCTTGTTCATCATTCGGATTATCCGTTGGCTTTCGACCAAGGTTTAGAAATTATTAATAATCATCTGAGAGCACAAATTGAATCTACAACAACTGAAGAATTTGCTAAGAATCCGCACTGTCACCGCACCATTAAATCCCAAGAAGTCGACAAGAATCCAAATGCTGAACAAGCTTTTGTTGCTTCGATGGTGGATAAGGTCTATGACTTAGTCTTTCCTCAAACCGAAGAGGAAAATCCTTTTGCCATTTTCTGGAAAGAAAAGCAAATCCCTCAGGAATTTCAAACGTTGATCGACGAACTAAAAAATTTATTAAACCAAATTTTATCTCCAACAGTTTATGAAAATTTAATGCTCAATAAAGGCAATCTAGAATCTTTACTTGGAAGAATTGTCAGACAATTTATTGAAGCACATATCAAAAAACAAATGAAAATTCAAATTCATCAGTTTTTGAAAAAACTCTCCAATACTGATCAATTCGAAGCTTTGATGGTTCAGCACGTTTTTCCTCTAGTCAATGGACAACTTCTTCAAACTGCCTTTTTCCAAAAATTGGACAATCCAGAATGTCTTGAAATTATCTCAGAAGACATTCAACAATTTGACTTTCGTACCTCCCTCGAACCTCTTCAAAAACGAATGGCAGCCTATTTTCTTCAATGGAGTGATTCTGAATTTAATTTTCCCGAACTTTCAGAAGAGATGAAAGAAACAGGCGCCATGTTAGCTGCGGAGCAAATTCTACAATTTTTACAAGAAACAGAAGAAGCTGATCACGCCCTTTCAATTCCAGAAAGATTAAATAAATTTTACAGCCCTGATTATGGCAGAGTGAATAAAAAAATTTACGGCGATATTGCTGGAAATATTTTGTTTGAGATTGGAAAACTAGACGAAAAAATGCTCAAAAAAAAGCTGGGCACAATCGGAACTTATAACCTTTTCCAGTATGGAGCAAAAAAACTGATTCCGATTGTGCAAAATAACCTGACACATACACTCAGTCAAAGCTTAGCGCCTTACAGTGAATCACCCGATGCCGTCTGTCAAATTGCAGCAAAAGCGATCGACAAAAAGTTTAAAACAACCCAGGATGTTGCCAATACATTTTTCTCAAAATCCGCTGTTTCTGACGGAAATCCGACAAAACTTCAGGATCAAATTGAACTGTCCTCTAGGCTTGTCTATGCTTGTGTCAATGGCTACATTTCTATTAATGCAGCCAAACTGCCACTCGAGATAGTGCGAGAATCTATTCAAGAAATTTACAAAAAATGTGTAACAGATCCTGCTCAAGTTAAAAGTTTGGCATTCACAGTCGCTGAATTAGCTGTACATACTTTCCAAAATGCGGCTAAACGAATCGATCACACAGCCTAATTATCTTTCTTCTTTGCCTTTCTCGTATCCTAATGAGAAAGGCTTTTTTTCTCTCTCATCCCTTTTATTTTTTGAAATTTTTCTTTTGAATCTCTTGAGATCTATTTTCAAATCGGATAGAAAATAGATCTCATTCAACACAAAAATCTACAACTGCAACCGTCCATAATAACTCATTAATTAAGAGGTGAAGAATGCAAGCCGACGCCATCGCACATAATAGAACGCGAACCCTGAACACTGTTGATCCATTAGATATGGTCACATTAGAGAATTTAGATCAACCTCTTCCTATTCAACCTGGCACACTTCAGGGCAGAACCGTGACAATGAATTGGAAAACAGCTCAGGCCTTGGCAATTGCCACTCTAGCAGCAGCCACAATTGTATTTAAAGTTTATAACATCACCCACTGGGAATCAAATCCTCTCGATGTAATCGCCAATATAGGACTCGGATTCGAAGCTCGACTTCTCTTACCTCATCTCGTTTCGGAAGATAATCTCAAATCTATCATGAATTTCACCCAAAGATATTCGTTGGATGCAGTGATGGTTCTCACGCAATTTTACCTAAATGCGCCGAGTTCCATTCCTTTGCTTGCACTAAACCAATCAGTTTTAACCTTCTTCAATAGTCTGCTGGGTGTTATAACAACGGATAGCCTTATTACAGCCTTTACGCTTAAACAAGGCGATCTCGATAATTGGGGTTCTCACTCAGATAAACCCCTTCCCTTATTATCTGGAGATGCTCAAAATTGGAAACATTTCCTCCTTTACACAGCCTTAAAAGTATCAGGATGTGTAAGCTTACTTATCCCAAAAGATAAATATAATTTTTTACAAGCTAGTGGAACCTTTCTAGGGGCAAACGCTTGTGGAGCAATTCTTTCCTTTCTTGCACATAAATACACAAAAAAAGAGGATAAACGTGTCAAAAGCCTTGGAGATCCGCACGAAAAACCCTCATGGCTCGCACGGGCATTAAAAAACTTTGCAACTTTCAATAAGGTGACGCATCCTATTGTCATTGCCTTTACAAATGCTTTGCTCCCTAAATTTATTTCTGAATTTAACGCAGATATTGGTATTGCAGGTTTCTTAAGTGGTTTTAATAGTCAACAACAAAAAGTGCTTTTTCAGCAGTGCCTTGGAACATCTCAAGATAATCATGAGCGGCAGACAAGTACTGCAGACCGTGACCCCTCATCATATCCATACCTAAGAACCTATAATGGAGAAGCATATATTCCTGTACCCACTGATGATGTAAGAACAGCAAGCATCGTTAAAATTGGGTATCAACACTTGAGTGATGATTTTGTAGATGAAGAATTGGAAGAGGAGAGATCTGATGATGAAATACTATCGACCTCATCGAGCCGAGTCGTCACCCATTTAACCGAGGATTCATTAGAAGTTTCCTTGTCAGAGGTAAGTCCTCCACAAAACGCTCCTTCAATCATGCAACGCGTTTTTAAAAGCTTCAAAACAACAGCTGCAAAGGTTAAAAATTATGCCAAACTGCGCATGAAAGAAATTGGGATGACCGCGCTATTTACCGCAGCCACTTTATTTTTTACCATTTGGGGATTATCATTTGATAATGCAAGCGAGCGAGATATCATTTCGGGCATTTGTATTGTGGGAGGCATGTTTTTATCCTATATTTTTACTCTGATCATTTCTGCAAAATTTGATCCGCAAAGCTCGCAAACAAATCGACAAATTGAACCTTCTCAATCAGCGTTAAAAAGATTGACTAATCTCGTAATGAATGCGACAAAAAATACCATCTTTGAAAAAACGATTGTTGACCCATACATGTGGGTATATTTTTTCTTGCTATTGAGTTCTCTCCGTATAGGAAGTGATGATAAGGATTTTCAAGATTCCGATCTTGTTAAATACATCATGCAAAATTTTGCTTTAACCGCATATGGAGCAAACTGGGGCTTGAACAAAGTTAAGACAGATAGTCTCAATCGTCCTGACCGAGCAACTGCTTCTGTTATGGCGCTAAGCATTCTAGCCACCGTTGCCTATCTCCAAGCAATTAA
The DNA here is from genome assembly GCF_000875975.1 of Parachlamydia acanthamoebae. Lineage (NCBI taxonomy): Bacteria > Pseudomonadati > Chlamydiota > Chlamydiia > Parachlamydiales > Parachlamydiaceae > Parachlamydia > Parachlamydia acanthamoebae. The sequence goes on from NZ_BAWW01000003.1 coordinate 49,786, forward strand.
TTACTACAATCAACAAACCAGTTAATTTGGCTCTCAAACTTCGACCCTTTATTTTCAGGGTCGAAGATTTTCTAAGTCATTTATTTTTAATTCATTATAATACAACAAATTTACAAGACGCTTACAGTTAAATACTTATATAAACAATAATTCAAATTAAGACAAAACGAAATTAATCAATTCAATTATTTGATATATAATTAACAAATATGTTAAAAAATAAATGTGACCTTAATAATGCATCAAGCGAAGGAGAATCTTATGAAAACTCTTATCACCCGTTTTTTGACATTGTTTGTTGTCGTTACTGGATTTTGTGCAAGCATTCCAGATTCCGCATTTGCGATCCATTTTGGCCCCATTCCTGGTGCTGAAGAAGAAGGACACACCGGTGAGCATGAAAAACCTGAGGGTGAACACCCAGAAGAATAAATGCCATGTCCTCTGTAATTAACAATTACAGAGGACAAATTTTCCTAGTTGTCTAAAATTTTCATCAACATGAGGATTTGCCAATAAAGTAAATCTATGGAAGGCAAACCTGGATAAACCACTCTAAAATTTGCATTGCGATCACAACATCTAAATGTTACTTCATGAAAGTCGGTTTCTATAAATTTCTCTTCAACCCTTCTTGATTCCAAATTATAAAAAACATTTTGGAGATTAATTTCTTCTTCTCCGTCCTTTTCCGTTCCTCTTTCCTGATCAATGCATTGCTCTTCCAATTTCTCAATTTGTTTATAGTCACAATTCAAACTTATTAAAAAACGATATTCAACGTCTATAAGCGCCTCTCCGATGGAAAAAAATTTGTCCCAAGTCGAGCTCTTACCTCCATGCATGCTTTTTAAAATCTCTTCCATGTTCTCTTTGTACAATCGTTTACAATGACGGTATTGAGAAGAGTCATGAGCATTTCCTTCAAGTGCCAGTATTTTTTTTCGAATGCCATTTTTAATTTGAAAGAAAAAATCATAGAGAAATTTTCCTATTTCATCCTTATCTTTAGCTTGATAGCTCTCCCAAAGAGAAATGAAAATAGGATTATCAAAATAGGCTAAAAGATTGTTAAATAAACACAATTCATTGATATACTCTGGCTCTGATTCTGGCTCTATTTCTTTTCCTTTATCTGAATCTTGTTCTTTTTTTAAATCCAAATAATACATTTTAATTGGCTCAAATTCGTGACTTAAAAACATAGAAAAAATCCTCAAAATTTGACAAAGAGTCGGATCATGAGCCAATCTTTCCCTAGGAATATACAGAACGGCCTCCAAATTGAACGATTGAGGAATAGCAAGAGAAGGAAAAAATGTGAGAGACATTTGAAAATATTCTTCTTCAAACAAAGTTTTCCAACCGGTATCAACCCACATGCCACTTTGAGTAAGTTCTAATTTTCGAAGAACCTGACAGTGGTTCCTCGCCCAATCTTGCAACTGGTTAAAAATAGGTCCTTTTTGTTCAAAAGCCAAATAAATAAACGGATAAATATCCCCGGAAGCAATATGGGGATAGATGGCATATCGCAAACAATCATACAACATAAACTTTATTTCATTATGAGTAGCGTACGAGGACTGCGGAATAACTTTAGAAATCGAAACATCAATGAGATGTCTGACTTCATAAGAAAGAAAAAAAAATGCTCCAGGTTTATGGATAGCGTCGCGAACTTGCAATTTTGTGTGTATAAGACTTTTTTGGAAATTTTCTAAGGCAAAAATCTCGTTTTTGCTTAAATAATGCCAACTTAAAATATGGAACACGACATCTGCGGGTAGTGGGAAACCACAAAATTCCTTCATATCTTCAATCACTTTAACACAAAATAACAAATCAATTGCTTGATATCCTGCTCTCTCTGCTTCCAGATTTTGGATCATTAACCCCTTTTGAAAAAAAAGCAGCTGAATTTTTACTTTGGCGCTTTGCTGCATAGAAAATGCATATCCTCTTAAGAATTCATTGATTTTTCTTAAAGGACTCACCGAGGGTTTTGGATCGCTTATCGGACTTGAATTGCGGCGACTTTGGGTGACTTTAGAAAACGTATCTCGCAAAAACATTTCAGCACGACTATAGGAATTGCGTTGTTGTTTTCCATCATAAGATTTTGGGGCTTGCGCATGCAAAAAATGATAAAGATCTAACTTTTCTCTTGAACTCATTCTACAAATTCCCATCAGAATAACCTTTCGATTCTGAGGAGAAAATTCAGGGCAGACCCGAATGACATGAATAGTCAAGAGACATGCAAGAAGGAGATCGTAAAACCCTTGATTCTTATCATAAAGAATATATTCACCATTCTCTTGATAAGAAGAAGTTAAGTATTCGATTCTTCTAAATTGTTTTTCTAGAGTCATTTTAAAAGGAGCGTAATCAAACCGACCAATGTTCTGTTTAGGGATAATTTGATAATTCTTTAAAGTATCAGTAAAAAAATAAACAAACGTACTTCTTCTTTTCTCTTTTTGAATTTTACTTAATAAAAAATTTTTAACTTCAGTTAAATCCGCATATTCAAAAAATTCTTCAGATCCAAAATCGCTCAGCACGCATCGACAAAATTCCCGAAAGGTGGTGTCTTGCATATAGGCTTTAAATGAGAGATTTTCGGGAATTTGACCAACATGAATGACAAAGTCGGGCGACGTTTTAAAAAGAACATTCTTTTCGTTTTTCTCTAAAAAGTGAGAAAAATGATAGGTTTTAAAAAATTCATTAGCTAATTGAAAGATATTCGAAATTTGCCCTCCCCAAGCCTCACTTTCAGCCCATTTTGTCACGTGACTTTTCCAACTTTCATTTTGAGTAGGAAGTGGTAAACACTTCATTTCACTCAATTCTCGATCTAAAGCTTCATCTAATAGAGCTCCGCCGATGTGTTTAGAGGGCCCAAGGAGATCATAAATCCATTGAATTTTTGCAATATAATGATGTTTTAATCCTTTTGCATATTCATAAGGAGTCAGTTCCTCTCCAATCTTTTTAATTTCATTTAACCTGAGGCATTTTGCCTGTTCAAGTGGATAGGGCTGATAAGAAAGATACTGATTGATGATTCTAAAAGCCTGGGTATCTGTCGAAAAATACGCTTCTGTTCCATAGGCTGACATACTTCCCAAAAATGTGCGTTTCGAAGCATCCAGCTTTTTCCCTTTAGAAAGGTTTTCAAAGTAATTTTTATAGACATCTTTAAAACGTTCCTCTACTTCCCGATAACATTTTTCAATTGTTTTGTTGTTTAAAGTACTACCGATTAAAGGAATATTTATTCTTCCATAAATTCTTAAAAGATCAATGTTACTTTTGTTTCTCAGATAGGATAAGCTGATAGAAAATTCTTCTCTGTCTTTAATCTCTGTATAAAGTTTTTTCGCGAAGTTCGACACAATAGGCGATTGAGGCTCAAGCGCACCCATATTATCCTCCAAAAAGCGATTCAGGTAGAAAATAAAAAAGTAACAGACAAATTTTTGTTTGTCCACGCTGCCCTTTAAAGCCTATAAAGGGTGTTTTTTAATAACGAGAGAGGATATAACAACAGAAAAATTTTGAAATGGATGAAATGTAAGCCCTATTCTAGAATGAATAGAACCCACATTCGCAAATAAAGTGTTTTAATTTATGCGGACGGAGCAGTAACCACGATCACTTTTTTCATAATCTTTGACTTTTCAAGATAATCATAAAAATCCGAAGGACCCATTTTAGTTGGGTTGAATTTAAAATGCTTCATTGTGTTCGCAAGAAAGCCCCCTTCTTTCTTGGCCATTGCTTTTGACCATTTTGAGATAGTTTTCGCTCTTTGCTTAGGCTTAAGATCTTTGGTATCTAAAATCAATTGATCTAGACTTGTTTGCAGCTCAGGTTTTGCTTGAACCATTTTTTCCCATGCCTCTTTTCCTTCTGCTCGTTGATAGAGCTGTGCACAAAACATCGAACAAAAAAATGATTGCGGTTTTTTTCCTGACATCGAAATAAGCGCTTGAGTCGATTCCTCATAAATCATTCTAAAGACTCTGGCTTGTTCTTTATGTTTGAAACGGTAGCCTTTGGAAAAAATTGCTTTAAATGCACGTGGAAATGAAAATCCACTTTTCATATGGATTTGCTCTTCTGGTATGCTTTCCCCGGGTTCGCGAAGATAATCGACTTTGGGGCTTAATCGCAGACCAATTTTAGCGGCTTTCTCAGCCAAATTCACACATGCAGCTTCTTCTGGAGTGAAATTCACATAATAATATTCATTCTCATGCTCTTTTGTTAGAATATAACATTTATGATCGATTAAGCTGACAGTTCTTAAATTGGACTTTTTGGAAGGGGTCGCCTCACTCACCCATACATCGTCTTCAGTGACTTTTGTCACAATGAAAACGTGGTCAGTATCTGTGTTATTATGTGGATGTTTTCCTGCTAAACCCATCAGCCGAGAAATTTTCTGCAAGCGGACAATGCCTAATTCTACTGCGGTATCTGGATGCGCCCCTGGCAACATCAAAAAGACGATATCACCTTCTTTGAAGTTTTTAGCAAAAGCCCGCCTTTCCTCAAGAGTAACAGGAAATTTTACATGAGGACCACAGAGTTGTTCAACAGCCTTAACCTTCGTATCTAACCACTTAAATGTTTTATGAATAAAACCTTGTCTTGGTTGAGTGCATTGCTCCTTGAATAAAGATTGTTCAACAGTAGTGGATATTTTATTTGCGTGCGGATTTTTTAATTGTAATTTAGATACTATCTGATGAAATCCATGAGGAATTAAATTTATTTTTACCATGAAATAAGAATCCATATTTTTAAAAGAATTATCATAAAAAATGAAGATAGGAATTTATAAAGAACGTGGTATTATAAACAAATCCGATTCTTTGCTGGAAGATTTATTCTCGTTTAGCTATTTTTTTATTCAAAAGGAGAGGATATGATCATTGATGGTGTTAAAATTGCAACAGAAATTCAGCAAGAGCTTTGCGACTATATCAAACATTTACATGGTCGTCCCCCCTCTTTACATGTTGTCATCGTGGGGCACCATCCTCCCTCCGAAATTTATGTTAAACGAAAAACGGAAGCCTGTTTTAAAACCGGTATTCAGTCTCAAACACATCGATTCCCTTCTGAAATTACCGAAAGTGAGCTTTTATCTCATATTCAACGATTAAATGCTGAGCCTGAAATAGATGGCATTTTGGTCCAACTTCCTCTTCCTGAACATATCCATTCCAGTCGAATTACCCAGGCTATTGCTCCAGATAAAGATGTGGATGGATTTCACATGATGAATTTAGGGAAGTTACTCATTGGAGATACTACAGGATTTGTTCCTTGTACACCTCTTGGTATCCAAACCCTACTGATAAGGTCCTCTATTGAAACTTCCGGAAAACATGTCGTTATCCTCGGAAGAAGCCAAATTGTTGGAAAACCGATGGCTGCACTTTTGATGCAAAATACCCCTCAAGCTAATGCTACAGTTACTGTAGCCCATAGCCAAACGAAACATTTAAAATCGATCTGTCAATCAGCGGACATTTTAATTGCGGCAATGGGTAAACCTCGTTTTGTGACTGCAGATATGGTGAAGGAAGGAAGCGTCGTGATCGATGTGGGAATTAATCGTATTTCAGCTTCTCATTTACCTAAAGGATATGAAATCGTTGGAGATGTGGATTTTGAACATGTGCAGCCAAAGAGTGCATTTATTACACCTGTTCCTGGTGGTGTGGGCCCGATGACAATTGCAATGCTGCTCAGCAATACACTCAAAAGCTACTGTCTGAGAGAAGGACTGTTTTTAAAATGAGACTTTGGATCGTGATCCTCTTGTTCTGCTTGAATGCCTGTCAAAAGCAACCTTCCCTCTATCAATTTACAGGTAACGCCATGACCATGGATTACCGAGTCTTGATTGGGCACCCCCTTTCAACTAGCGAACAAGAGCAAATTGAAGCCACCATTTTTACTGTATTCCAAGAGGTGAATTTAACCTATAACAAATGGAATCCCTCTTCAGAGCTTAGCAAACTTAATCAACTTCCTGCCTATGTTCACACACCCATATCAGCTGCACTTAGTCAATTTTTGCAAAAAACAGCAGAAATTGTCCAAATGAGCCAGGGTAAATTTGATCCGACCATTGAAACCATCCAAAGTGTTTGGAAAACACATTTAGCCGAAGGAAAAACCCCTTCACCCGAGGCCATTCTTGCGGCACAAGCAAGCACAGGATGGAAAAAGATTCACTTTGAAAATCAAGTCTTTTGGAAAGAACACGATGACACCCAATTAGATTTAGGGGGAATCGCTAAGGGGCTATGCGTAGATCTGCTTGTCGAGAAGTTAAATGCGCTTGACTATAGCAATGTATACGTTGAATGGGGAGGAGAGATTCGCGTGAGTGGACAACATCCAGAAAATAGACCATGGCGTATTTATATCTGCGATTGCAAAAACCCAGAAGTCACACATGCTATAGCCATTGTCGATCTTATTAATCAAGCAATTGCCACAAGTGGAGATTATCGACAAAATTGGACAATTGAATGTAAAAAAGAGAAAACAACTTATTTTCATATCATTGATCCTGCTACAGGATCGCCTCTTGTTTCGCAAAAAAATACCATTGCGAGTGCAAGTGTGCGTGCTCCCACATGTGCCTATGCAGATGGTCTTGCAACGATCGCCATGCTGTTTCCAGATTTAGAAACAGCTAAACAATGGGCTCAAGAACTGGAGCGGGAGAATCCTCAGCTTCATTTTTGGCTATTGACGACAGACGGCTCTTCTTACATGACAAATCGAGAACACTCATCCATGCTTCAGCAATAGATCTCGCGCTGCTTTTGCCTGTTCTTTAAGAGAGGCATATTCTGCCAAATCATCTGCATAATCAATCGCAAGTTGTAATGCTTCAAGAGCACTTTTACGATCATGCACCGCAAATAAACATTTGGCCAAATAAAAATAGGGGACTGGACTGTCTAAGCGATTAATCGCAGCCATTTCATAAGCGTCAATCGCTGCTTCCCAGTGCCCACTCAGTTGGGTTGCCATCCCTAATCCCAACCAATAGTCGTGATTATGGGGATTTAAAGTGGCTAGAAAAAGAAATGCATTAGCTGCATCCACGTAGCGCTTTCTTTCAAACAAATAATAGGCAGCCTGATAAAATTTCGCCATGGTTTCGTCAGAAAATTCCATGATTTCCTGAGCTGTCTTTCCCGCAGCTATCTGCTTTTTTAACCAGGCTTTATCTTTCAGTTTCTGCTTCACTTTTTTGGAAAGCGTGAATTCACTGAAGCGATCATCCATAAATATCTCAAAATCCTTAAGATCAAATGACACAAAACCCAGGCACCTTGCATGTCGTTAGCGCATACAACCTAAAATTCAGATATGCTACCCTTACCCTCTTAATAGCGAATCAGTCGGTTGCTGTAAAAGAAATTTTGCTTAAAAATTTAAAACACTGGGAATTAAGGAGTTACTTCCATTTTGGATGAAAGCGATGAAAAGCCTCTTGTAAGTGGGCGCTACTCACTCGCGTATACCGATCTGTACTGCTAATATTCGCATGGCCTAGCAAATCTTGAATAACTCGCAAATCGGCCCCATTATTAAGCAAATGGGTGGCGAAAGAATGGCGTAACGTATGCGGAGAAATAGTCTTTGTAATACCCGCCTGCTGGGCGTATTCTTTGATCGACCGCCAAATGGAAATCCGATCCATCGACTTTCCTCTTAAGGTGACAAATAGAGATTGCTCTTTTTCACTATCCCATTGCCATCGGTAGAGCGACAAATACTGATCCACCGCCATAAGCGCTTGGCTACCAATCGGAACAATCCGTTCTTTACTTCCCTTTCCATACACACGTATGTATTGGTCATCTATAGAATAGATCGTCAAAGTACACACCTCTGAAACTCGCAAACCCGATCCATAAAGAAGCTCAAATATCGCGCGATCTCGTACACCTTTTGCAGTCTTATTGTCGGGCTGGTTCATCAGAAGGTCGACTTCCTCGATATCTAGAATATCGGGAAGTAGCTGCCAAAGCTTGGGACTTTCCAATAGCATGCTAGGGTCCTGCTCGATGGTGCCTTCCCTTTTTAAAAATCCAAAAAAAACTTTTAAAGAGACCAACGTTCGCGAAATGGTGGATGTTGCGTAATCAGCGGATTTTAAAGAACCTAAAAATGCAATCAAATGTTCAGGTTCTACAGCCTGGTAGCGACGTACTTCCTGTTGCCACGCATAATTCGCAAAGTTTTGAACATCACGCATATACGCTTCAATGGTATTAGAAGAAAGCCCCTTTTCAGAACGTATGAAAACGAGAAAATCTTTAATTTCTCGAAAAAAAAGTGCTTTTAATGTCGATTCTTCTGGATTCATGAACGCAGTTTATTTGATAGCTTAGACTGTAAATCAAGAACCTTTTCTTTTTCTAAATGGACCTTTCGAATGGGAAATGTTTCTTCTGAAAGAGGATCTTCATATAAGTTTACCTCTTGCCCATTCTTTTCGTGAAAACAGTGACGTAGGACAAGCTTTCTCTTTCGAATAAGCCATAACGCTAAAATGAAAGCCTCTTCCTCTTCCCCACTGGTTTTGGCTGCAGCCTTAAAAAGCTCCATCGCTTTTTCTTCATAAGTAATTAAAGGAGTCGCCCCTTTCAAAGGATGCTTAGGAACTTTTGCTTTCCAGTAAGCTGCATTATCATCAGAGATTTTACCTTCCCTTTCCCAACAACTCAGACAATAGTCCTTGCGTTGAAACTCGCCCATTTCAGCTGTTTCGACTAGAACGGAACAATATTCCATTCCAGGCGTAAACGGTTCTTGCCCGAGTAAGCACACGGCATGACGTTTAGGGACTTCAATCAGAAAAAGAAATTTAATAGCCATAAAATCAATTAAACGCATCTAGATGTTTTAGAAAAGCTTCCCCAAGAGGATAAGACTGTTTCGGTGTTTTAGTCGACTCTTTTTTAGCTGCAAAGCACTCGATGATCTGATTAGCTAATACTTTTCCGAGTTGCACACCTTCCTGGTCAAAAGAATTAATGTTCCAGATGAACCCTTGAAAAGCCACTTTATGTTCGTAATAACTCAGTAAAGCTCCTAGAGAATGAGGATTCAGAGCTTTTCCAAGTAAGATGTGAGAGGGTGTATTCCCAGGAAAAACTTTATTCGGATTTTCGTTATTTTGTCCTAAAGCTAATCCTAAAGCCTGTGCAAATAAATTAGACAACAGTTTCTCGTGAGAAGAAGTTCCTTTAAACGCAAAATCTTCCATTTGCCCCTCTTTAAAACCAATAAATTCTAATGGAATGGTGGAAGTGCCTTGATGGATGAGTTGAAAGAAAGAATGTTGAGCGCTTGTTCCTGGCTCTCCCCAAATAACAGGACAGGTTTGAAAATCAACAGGAATGCCATTGCGATCGACTCTTTTGCCATTGGATTCCATTTCAACTTGCTGGATATGTGCTGAAAAACGGGAAAGAGGCTGAGCGTAAGGGATAAGCGCCATTGTAGGATAATTCAGAAAATTGTGATTCCAAATGGCAAATAAAGCTCCTAACAAAGGCAGGTTATTGCTGAGATCTTTGCTGAGCGCCACTTTATCCATAGCATTTGCCCCACGCAATAATTCCCAATATGCATCAAATCCGAACATGAAGGAAAGAAGCACGCCTCCTCCCATGGAGGTAGCTGAATAGCGTCCGCCGATCCAATCCCACATATGGAAAGATTCTAGGTATTTTTTTGGATCATTTAAAGGACTTCCCGGAATAGTGACAGAGATAAAGTGCTCTTCCGATTTGATCCCTTGCTTTTGGAAACGTGCACGTACAAGCTCCTCGTTGGTCAATGTTTCAAGTGTTGTTCCTGATTTAGAAACAACTAAAACTAAACTCTTTTTTAAATCCACATCGCGCAAAGCAATTGAGGCGTCATCTGGATCTATATTACAGATAAAATGGATATGGCGATCTTTTTTCTGCAAATATTGCAATGCTAAGTAAAGAGCTTTTGGGCCTAAATCTGATCCCCCAATTCCGATCACAATTAAATCTGTAAAACGATTCTCTTTGTCCAGTTTCTCCATGAATAGCTTCAGCTTATCAACTTCTTTGCGAGCTAGAGCCGCGGCTTCGGCAGCACGCACCCCTTTTTGGGGATCTTCAAAGAAATCTCGCGTCGCAGTATGCAAAGCAGAACGATTTTCAGAGGGATAGCCTTCAATTTTATTCACAATCTCCCCTGATTGCATTTTTTGCATCTCTTCCAATACTTTTCTTTCTTGAGCGAGTTCAAAGAGTGTATGTATCGTTTCTTCGGTGACTTTTTCGGTTCCATATAAAAACTTGTAACCAGCGGCTTCTGCACAGAATTTAGACAACCTTGTCGGAGTTAAAACACCTTCTTTACGTAGATCTAGAGGGTCTTCTGCAAGCTTTTTTAAACGATTGACACTTCCTAATTGATTAAAAGGTAGCTTGTGAATGGTTTGTGGATTTGCAGACACCATGATAAATGCTCCGATTTAGTAAAGATGGATGTATCATTTACCATGCGGATTCAGTGTATTTTGATCAAGAAAGAACATTCAGCTCTCTCAAAGATGTTTCTGGTTCGACTCTCTAGCTAAGCACCACATTCTTGGCAACATGCAGATTAAGGCATTAGCAAAAGAAAATGAATGGATGACTGATTGAAGCGACTCTTGAGCCTGCAAATGAACATCTTGATCGATGGTCTCCCAGGCATAAAAGGATCGCAATATTTGAACCTATTATTCAGAAAATTTCGAAATATGAACAGTCTCGCATGGCTTATGCTTTTGTGCAATTGATTCGAGTTAACCCGCCCCTATAATGCGTCATTACTCCTTAAAATGTTAGATTGGCTTTCCATCTCGTATTCCATAAAATGCCGTATCATATGTTGAGCTTTAGGCTCTAGCTTTTGAGCACATGTTCTAGTAAGAAGCCAAGAAATCCCACAAACAGCTATCCAAACAAAAGCAAGAGTTGGATCAAAATTGAAAACTAAACTAGCCACTGAACAGATCAAACCGACCACAGTTCCAACTTTACTTGTTTCCCTCAAGAAAGTAGAAGCATCAGCCAACTGGAGCTATCGCTATTTGAAATTCATTTTGAGCAGGTAGCCCTCTCGATTGTTTTTCATAATCGGATAAATTAAGCATCTTAAATTCTTCATTTGTACTAACAAATAGGTCTTCTAAATTTTTGTAACTACAGCAAAAAAAGTTAAACGGTTCAATATTAACCGTTTAACTAACGGGTGAATCGTCATGTTTTTTTCAACACATCAGATTCAACTTCTTTTGATATCTCTAAGATACGCCAATAAACACGATTTACGAATCCAGAATTTGCGTGTTTTTGCATTTGAATCATTTGTTCTAAAGTATAAACAACAAATACCTGAACCTCTACCTGAACCTTTAACAATCGTTCAGCAAAAGCAACTAAATGGCTGCCTGCAGGAAGATTTGGATAACAACGTGGAGTTCCATCCTTACAAAAACACTCAGCAACTTTATCACTAGATGAAATTTTATTTGCTACACCAAGTTGCTCAGCTGTTCCAATTATAAGTGCATCGGGTGCTTTTGCTTGACGACGAAGATTTAGGAAATGTTGCTGTAAATTACATTTGACTATTGGATCTAATGCTTCGAATCTTTCTAATACCAAAGTCATAGTTTTGCTCCTTTAATATAAAACTTTAATAATAATTGTGCACTAGTTTGTAATGGCCCTCCATTTCTACCATCAAAGTTCATTAAATTCCAACAGCATTTTTAACTATAAATGCCTTGTCATCTTATCCATAGTGGTTGAATGGTTTAGGTTATATGATTGGCTCACTGTTCTCACAATTGTCCAAGACTTGCTTGATTTGCGACTGCCAACGTATGTTGATCCGCAAATTCACCATCCCATTCAGAAGAACTTCTTTATCTAGTTTTTCTGCTAACGCCATTTTATGTTCTTTATTTTTGAAGGTAATTATAACTTCGACTTCGTAATCGACAATATACCAAGAACCAGATAGCCAATTAGTCATTATGTCCCTTTTGATTTTAGTTCTACGATTATCTAAAGAATGAAAAGAGATATGATCAAAGGTTGTGTATGAGATGAAAAAAAAAGAGCGCATCCTTAAAATGTTTTTTATCACAAAAACTAAATGGGAATGCGCTCATGGAAAATTTTCGCTTTTCTTTAGAAAAAAATGCCATCAACAAATGAACAAAAATAATTCTCTCGAAGAAATTTTTCGAAAAGGAGCTCAAAAATTGTTACAGCAAGCTATTGAATTTGAAGTATAAGAGTATCTTGAGCTTTACAAACAGTCGAAGGAATCTACCCATCAATCTCCAGCAGTAAGAAATGGTTACTTACCAGAAAAACATATTCAAACAGGACTTGACCCAGTTGTCATTATAGTACCCATGTTTAGCTTACAACATGCACATCAATAATCTTTTAAAGCAAATTAGCAATTATATTTTTCTGTCTTTCATATATCTTTCAAGGCTGCCTCAACATTTTCCAGGGCTCTTGTCTTTCCCCATAGAGGTCCCATTCCTTCGAAACAAGATAAATTAAAAAAATTAGATCTTGCGATATTAAGTACTTCACGAAGAGATAGTGATTTTGGATATCCCACTTCTTGGATTTTAGCATCAAGCATTGAATTGTTCGAATAAAGATCAATCTTTACAAGATGGTCTTGCTCAATCTTTGCTTTGAATTGGAAGGTACAATCAGCAGGTTTTTCGAGTTGATATTTGCATAGCACAGCCTGACATAATCGTGTAAGGGCTTGATTAATCTCCTCCACTTTTTCTTGAGAAGTTCTCTGTGAAGCTGAACTTGATGCAAGTCTATCACGCTCTACCAAAACAACTTTTTCAACAGTTTTGTATATCTTCCATGCCTCTAAAGGTGTAGTATTTAAAATAGTTTCTATTGTGAAATAGTCCTGTCCAAACCTTTTTATAAGCTCTCTGTCTAGAGAATATTTATGATAATACCCTGCTTCTCGCCCATCAGTTCCACCATGCCAGTCCCCCATCCCATCCGGAGTTGCTGGAGTCGATTCTATCGCGTCTTCCCATTCGGGAATTCGCGCATGAATCATTTCACTGATTGTTGAAAATTTCATCTTTTTAACAGCACAAGAGTCAACCGTGATCAAAAAAAATTTCTTGCTTTGTTTATGATCCGTTTCTTCCAAATTGTGTTTAATTAATACCGCTTCATAGAGACGCTGAAGCGCTTGATGTATTTTTGACCCCTTATGGACCTTATGCTGTTCGCACCTGGACAAAACAGTCGCCTCAATTTGTTGGTATAATTCCCAAGGTTGTTTATCTGTTGAGATTGAACTTGTCATATATATAAACCTTTTATAACGTTTGAAGCAGAGAAATATCAACTTTTTAAAAAAGATGCAAGCGCAATGCGAATTGTATGGAAACTTTAACTGCTGAGACAGGCCGAAGAAGGTTCAAAATCATGACGAATTATTAGCGAAACTGGCTGACATTTTTAGAGTATTCAAACCTTGGCTTCAACCATCGGTTGCTGCAAGCAATTGAAAGAGAGCGAATGGAGAAACGGGAGAAAGAGGAGTTTTGAAAGAGGATGATGACAGACTTGTCTAATCCATTGCATGCAGAGCTACCATTTCTAGCTATGCAACGCTTTCCACTCTTCAAATGAAAGCTCGTCAGGTATCCCTAAACGATTTCCTAGGGAAACAACTTGTCCTCCTGCAGCACAAAATCCCATGAGCTTGCGCTTTCCTTCTCCGCTCAAACAATCAGGCAATACGAAGAGCATATCCAACTCGTCCCATTCATGGGTCATGTTATGCTCAGAAATCATCCGGAAAGGATGACCTTGCGCATTTAAAAGCTCTACAGCTTTGCTTAATTGTTGAAAATGAATAGGTTGACTATGCTTTAACACGGGCAAGCAGACGGCCATCTTTTCTTTTTCTGGACTGGTGGGATAATGAAAGGCTTCCCCATCCCAGCTCATCATCGGATTTCCAATGCGCGATCCTCGAACACCTAATTCAAAACGAGGAAAACGATCTTTTAACAATAGCTGCATTTGCAGACCAGGACATTGAACAGATGTCGCATCCATTAAAAGGAAAAGGGGCAGAACTTGAGACATGTGCCCCGCTAATAAGTCCACATAGTCTGCAGCCAAATCGCGACAAAAGAGCGCTCGTAAAGAATTGAGAGTACCGTGTAAAGGATCGACCTCTACAAATGAATGAACGGCTATGCCAGTATCTTGCTCCAACTTTTCAACGTCACCGTACAGATCTTGTAACCAGTTTTGAAAATGTGCGATATGTTCAGCTTCCCATGGAAAATTTTGACTAAAATCAGCATTCCCCTGGTAAAGACAAAGCCCGAGACTATGCGCATGAAATTCTGTCCAAGGGCCTTGCAAAAAATGCTCTAAAGATAAACCGAGTGATAAAAACTGTGTTTTATGAGATATGGGTTTTAAAAGCGCAGAAAACAAACCTAGTTTAATTTCCCAAAGAATAGAAAATCCATTTTCAATACATTGAGATGCCCATTCCTTCTCTTTCTTCCAATCTAAATTCCCTTTGACAGTTCCATCCAATGAGATCAAAACAGCTTGATATCCTGCAGGAATCTCAGAAAAAAGGACCATGGGTTTGTAAATTTTAATTTGTTGATTTTCCATATCTTTCCACTTTAAAACGAGCAGGCTTCCTCCATGATCTTTTTCTGAAACTGGTGATAACGGATGATACGCCCCTGCTCTTTCCACAATTGTTCAAAATAAGAGCTTCCATAGTTTTGCACGTCTTCACTATAGTAAGGTGCGGGGAAATAAGAGCTAAAATCTACGGAACCATTGACAACTTCAATCATCTGAGCAGAATATTCTAGTGAATCTGTCACAAGTGTTAAAGAGCCTGATGGCTTTAAAATGCGCGCGATTTGCTGTACAAATATAGGTTGAATGATGCGATTTTTGGCATGCCGTTTTTTGGGCCAAGGATCAGGAAAATTAACGTAAACAGCTTCCACGCTTTCTTGCGGAAAAAACCGTTCTGTTGTGAGTAATCCTTCACCACTAATCACAATAAGATTGGGAAGTTGCAGGTTTTTAATCTTTGACCAAATTTTTCGAACACGTTCGAATTTCTTTTCGACCGCGACCCAGTTAATAGACGGATTTTCGGCCGCCTTTTCGGCAATCCATGTTCCATTCCCACTGCAGTATTCCACATACACAGGAGATGAATTGCCAAACAACGCAGGATCTTCCCAACCAGGGAAACGAAACGGATCGGATTCTGATAGCCCTTTTAAAGGGATATACCACACGCGATCTTGAATCAAAACTTTACGCTCCCCTTCACGAAAAGGAGATTTTAAATCTTCAGGCTTCATTTTTTAAACTCTAACAAAATAAAAGAGATAAATCATATCGCATGATTATTTATGACTCAATCGATAATTTCTCTATCAGAAAGACAGAGTCGATATAGATCACGCTTAGGAATACCACGCATTTCAGCTGCTAGCTTGATGGCTTCTTTTTTAGATAGGCTATATTGAGTTTCTAGAAATTGGACGTGTTCTTGAGGAGACATCTGCTCCCACTGCTGAGTATCGTCTGCTGCTTCTCCCTTAATCATCACAACAACTTCCCCTTTCAGAGGATGCGATTCCCAATGCGTGATTAAATCTTGAGCTGTGCCTCGTCGAATTTCTTCAAACTTCTTGGTCAACTCACGTGCCACTACCAGATAGCGAGTAGGGGCTAAAAGATGCATGGTTTGGAGAAAATCTAAAAGCCGGTGGGGAGATTCATAGCAAACAGTGGTTCCCTCGTATTGGAGAATCTTTTGCAATGCTCTTTTCAATTCTTGTGCTTTCCGTGGTAAAAAACCACAAAATTGAAAGAGATCGGTAGGTAAACCGGAACATGCTAACGCTGTTATCGCCGCACAAGGTCCTGGAATGGAAATGACTTCAATCCCTTCTTCAACACATTTTTCAACTAAGCGATTACCTGGATCGGAGATTGAGGGAGTTCCAGCATCTGAAATCATCGCCATTTTAACGCCTTCTTGCAAAGCCCTTAAAACTTCTTGCTCTTGCGCCGATTCATTAAATTTGTGAAAACTTTTAAGGGGCTTTTGAATTTCATAGTGCTTAAGTAAAATGGAGCTTTGACGTGTATCTTCACACAGAATCAAATCACACTCTTTAAGCAAGCGCAAAGCGCGAAGCGTGATATCTTCTAAATTTCCAATGGGAGTTGCAATAAGATAAAGCATAAGGGAATACTTGAGGAAAGAAAAGGTGGCACCCAGATTCGAACTGGGGAATGGAAGCTTTGCAGGCTTCTGCCTTACCACTTGGCCATGCCACCGTTTGTAAATACCAGGTTATACCTGACTTTGTGCGATCCAGTCAAGTGATTTCAGAAAAAAAAGAAAGAAAGTTCCAAATTCCGAGTTAGACTAAAAAAAATTATATCTCAATTGGTTTTAAATGTGTGATGCATGAACACAAGTTTTTCCAAGCTCTCCAATCTTCCTGCATGCGCTGGTGCAAACACTTCATCTCGTTTTGTAAATCATTTAAGAGTTCGCGACAAGATGGTGTAGTTTCCTTAATCTTTAAGTACTGCCCTTTCAACTGGTTTAAAACTCGGATATCGGTTTCGATTCGATCGGATATTTCATGAATCTTTGCCTCAATCTCTTCTCGTTTGACATACCACAACTCTTTGACTTGCTCGAGAAGAAGGTTTTTCTTTTCCCGAATCATCCGCTTTTGAATGGTAAAGGAATCGACAGTTTTTAACTCATGTGTGAGACCTAAAAAACTGAGACCTTTAATTAACCACTTTGTAGGATCAAAGTGATACCATCGAATGCCATTTCTGTAATCATGTGCAAAGACATGATGATAATTATGGTATCCCTCTCCAAAAGTCAATAAAGCTAAAATGTAATTGTTAACCGCCGATTGCTCTTGGCAAAACGGCTTGTCTCCCCATGTATGGGCAAGAGAATTAATGAACCAAGTAAAATGGTGTAATAAGAAAAAGCGAATCCACCAAGCAACAAAAAACGCCCCCCAAAAATCCTCTAATAACCATCCAACTAAAAGAAAAACCAAAATATTGCTTCCAAACATTAAAGCTGGATAAAAGTGATGTTGGAACATCACCAATTTATTTCGAATAAGATCTGGAACAACTTTTGGATCAATTTCTTTCTGTTTGTGCAGCATCCAAAAAAAATGTGCATACCAAAATCCCTTATTGATGGAATAAGGATCTTCATCTGTATCTACGTACGCATGATGCCGACGATGGTCAAAAGCCCACCGTAAAGCACTTCCCTGGCCTGCCATTGTTCCAAAAAACAACATGAGGGCTTCTAAAGTTTTTCCTGTTCGAAATGAGCGATGAGAATAAAAACGGTGATATCCACCTGTAATGCTCAGCCCTGTTAAATAAAGCAAAACAAATGAAACCGCAATCATCGCCAACGAAGGAAGCATGAAATAGAAATAAAAGGGAAGGCTTGCAAGCAATAAAATTTGATAGGAAATCAGAAATCCTGCAATCGGCAAACTGAAAGTTTTTTTAGTATGGGACATTATCTGCTCATATTTTGATTAATTTAAAATTGATTCTAAATGAAAGCATTAATTTTATCAACCATTCATAACCCACTTATTTTAACTACAATAGATAGCAATCCACTGAATCTTCGCTGCAAAAGCTTGAAGAATTTGTGTGTAAAACAAAAAATTCTTCAATTTCTGGGACCACGCTCCCATTATATTCTGAAAATCCAAACTTATCTTTGAGCACTTCTTGATCCGCATTGAGCACGGGTTCATACTGAGTGAGGCGGCAGCTTTTCACTGAAAAATTCAAAAAATCGCTAGAATTTTTCTCCAAATGCAGTCTCAATAAAAGTGCACAATCAGGCATTTGAGAAATTAACAGCACAATTTGGAGGTTGCATGAATCATTTCCTTATTTAATTTTTTATCCATCATAACGCATCTCTATTTTTGCAAACAACACCTTGCTTTTGTGTGAGAAAATCGATTAATCTACGCTTTACAAGGAGATTTTATGTCTGTAAACAGACTCACCTTCCATGAAATTTGTCAGATCTTAAATAGTCCCGTGTTTCCTGCAGAAATTGATTCGTTTACACCTTCTGTTGTCGTGGACAGTCGTTTGCTGCAAAAAAATGATCTTTTTATTGCGCTTCCAGGTGAAAAAACGGATGGACATCATTTTTTAAATGAAGTGGAAAAAAAAGGAGCCGCTGCTGCCATTGTTTCAAACGATTTTCTTCGTCAAAACAAAACAAATTTTCACATGCCCATCCTTGGTGTTGACGATGTTTTAGAAGCTCTACAAAAATTAGCTCAAGAGTATTTAAAACAACGGCAAGTCAAAATTGTCGCCATCACGGGATCTGTTGGTAAAACAACCACTAAACACTTACTTTTTCAGCTTCTCCAAAAGCATTTCTCCGTGGCTTTTTCTCCAGGTAATCAAAATTCCCAGATTGGACTCCCCCTGAGCATATTAAATCACTATCACGGACACGAAGATGTTTTGATTTTAGAGATGGGGATGACAGCTCAAGGCCACATCCAAAAACTCATTGAAATCGCCCCTCCTGACATAGCCATTGTCACAGCCCTTGAACTTGTGCATGTCGCTGGAGTCCACTCACTAGAAAATATTGCACATGCAAAAAGAGAAATCCTGACACATCCAAAAACAATGCTAGGCCTTATTCCATCTGAAATTCCTTTTTATGCACTTTTGCATGAAACTGGAACTTGCCGCAAACAATCCTTTTCCACCCTTTCCATACAAGCCGATTACTGCTTGCATGAACAAGATCAACATCTGCAAATTCGAGATTCGCAAGGATTAAGTCCTTTATTGCCCCGTTTGCCTTTTCTGGGAAAGCATAATCAACATAACTTTCTCGCAGCCATCTCTGCTTGTCGAGCACTTGGAATGACCTGGTCTGATATTCAGCAAGTGATTCCTACACTGACACTTCCGGAAAGACGCTTAGAACAGGTCATAAAAAAAGGTATTCTTTTTATTAACGATAGTTATAATGCAGCCTTGACTTCTGTAAAAGCTGCTTTGGATGCACTACCTCCTCCCCTTCAATTTTCTGGCAAAAGAATTGGTGTCATTGGTGAAATGGTGGAACTCGGAACTTTTTCAGAAGCCTGCCATAGAGAAGTAGGAATTCTTTCGTTAGCCAAACTCGACCTAATGATCTGCTATGGGGATGGCTGCTTGCCTATTGAAGAGGTATGGAAGAAACACAACAAACCTGTTCATCTCACGCTAACTTTCGAACAGGTTATCGCCGAACTTAAGCAGCATGTTCTCCCTGGAGATGTCGTTTTATTGAAAGGTTCTAATAAAAAACAATTATGGAAAGTTTTAGAGTATTTTTAGCGGAGCCCCAACATGCTGCTATTCACCATCGATTTTTTTAGAGAATTTTTGGGAATTAAAATTCCCATGGTTTTTACTTATACATCTACCCGGATGATTCTTGCTGCCATCACATCGCTGATTATTTGCATTTTTCTGGGTCCACGCTTCATAAAAAAACTCTACGAACTAAAAATTGGACAGTCTATCCGCACGGACGAATGCCCCCATTTAGGCGTGTTACATCAAAAAAAAAAAGACACCCCAACTATGGGGGGGCTTTTGATCCTATTTTCCATGATTGTTTCGTTGCTTTTGTGGATGAAGCTAACGCACATTTTTACTCTTATTTTAATCATCACAACCCTCCTTTTAGGTTTTTTAGGCGGATGGGATGACTACCTCAAACTGAAATATAAAAATAGCAAGGGATTATCGAGTAAAAAAAAATTTCTCTACCAGGTGCTTATTTCAGCATTACTCCCTCTATATTTATTGAGCCCTACATTAAATGCAGCAACTCCATTTAAACGGTGGTTTGATCCCCCTATCGTGAAAGAACAAACTGTTTCTAAGAATGCTCAAGAAGAAAAACTGATTGCTCAGG
This sequence comes from Parachlamydia acanthamoebae, assembly GCF_000875975.1. Classification (NCBI taxonomy): domain Bacteria; kingdom Pseudomonadati; phylum Chlamydiota; class Chlamydiia; order Parachlamydiales; family Parachlamydiaceae; genus Parachlamydia; species Parachlamydia acanthamoebae. The sequence goes on from NZ_BAWW01000003.1 coordinate 69,973, forward strand.
TTTCTTTGAAAGAATACGCTACACGCTTTTACATCCCCTTTTTTAAAGATCCTGTTTTGACATTTTCAGGCTTTATGACTATCTTAGCTGCCTTATTTATGATTTTTGTGGTAACAGGTGCATCAAATGCCGTCAATTTAACCGATGGCTTAGATGGACTCGCGGCTGGATGTCTCATCATGGTTGCCGGATGTTTAGCTTTAATCGCCTTCGTATCAAACAATATTGATTTAGCCAGCTACCTCAATATTCTTTATATTGAAGGAAGTGGCGAAATTGCCATTTATTTATCTGCCTTAGCAGGGGCGTGCTTAGGATTTCTATGGTACAATAGCTATCCAGCTCAAGTTTTCATGGGAGACACAGGTTCTCTAGCCTTAGGTGGCATCCTAGGTGTTTGTGCAATTTTACTAAAAAAAGAAATGTTGTTAGGTATCATCGGCGGCATTTTCGTAGCAGAAACGCTTTCTGTCATTTTACAGGTGGGAAGCTTTAAACTTCGCAACAAAAAGCGGATCTTTTTATGCACGCCTCTTCACCACCATTTCGAATTTAAGGGCTGGCCAGAAACCAAAGTTGTGATCCGTTTTTGGATTGTGGGTCTTCTTTTGGCTATTGTAGGAATCGCTTCTTTAAAATTTCAATAAGATGAATCCCGATGCAACCTACCTACTTCAATAAACCGATTCTGATTGTTGGACTTGGCATTAGTGGTCTTGCCGCTGCACGCTTTCTCCTGACCCAAAAAGCACTCGTTTGGGCTATCGATCAAAATAAAGATAAGTTGAGAAAACGTTCCGACATCCAAATTCTGGAATCTCAAGGACTTCAATTTGTCGCCGAAAAAGATCTTCCTCCTCTAGAAACATTCCTTCTGGTCGTGACATCTCCTGGCGTTCCTCTTACTCATCCTGTGCTTCAGTTAGCCCAAGCCAAAAACATCAAAATCTTAGGAGAGATAGAATTAGCCTTTCGCTCTCTCAGAAATAAGCTCATTGGCATAACAGGAACGAATGGGAAAACAACGGTCACTCTACTCTTGACTCATCTTTTAAATTACGCAGGAATCCCTGCAAAAGCTGTTGGAAATGTAGGAGAGCCTCTTTCTGCAGAAATTACTTGTTCTTCCGAAACTGTTTTGGTGGTTGAGCTTAGCTCTTTTCAACTCGATACGCTTCAATCTCGCCAACTCGACATGGGAGTCATTTTAAACATTACCCCTGATCACCTAGATCGCTACGCATCTATGGAAGATTATGCCCTCTCTAAAATGAAGATAAAATCTTGCATTAAAGAAGGGGCTCCGCTTTACATGGAAGAAAAAGCCTTTCAAAATTACGGGTTTTTACAAGCAAATTTCCCATGTCATCTTTATGGTTATTCCCACAACTGTCATTTGATGAGTGATCAGCAGTACCTATTTTTAAATAAAAATATTGACTCCATTTTGCCTGTAGAGTATAGAGGGACTAAAAGTCATAGACTAGAAAATTTGATGGCTGCTTATGGTTTGTGCCGAGAAATGGGTATCGATGCAACATTGTTTTGGGAAGGAGTTTCGACCTTCAACACACCTCCCCATCGAATTGAAAAAGTCGCCATTTTCAAGGATGTTTCATATTATAATGACAGCAAAGGAACCAATATCGATGCTGTGATGCGAGCCATAGAAACAATTGAAGGACCCATCATTTTGATCGCTGGAGGGGTCGATAAAGGAACTGATTTTTCTCCTTGGATTTCTGCCTTTGCCAATAAAGTGAAGCACATTTGCGTCATTGGGCAAGCAAGCGAAAAATTAGATCGCACTTTATCAAAAAGTTTTAACGTTGTGCGCTGCCAAAATATGCACGATGCTGTAAAACATGCATCCTCTCTTGCATATCCAGGAGATAATGTGCTATTATCCCCAGGGTGCGCAAGTTATGACATGTTTGAAAATTATGCACATCGTGGAAAGACATTTAGAGAAGCTGTGAATGCTTTAGCTAGTATTCAAAACACTTAAAGGGGAAACGCAATGAATCGAAGAGACACTATCATCATTGCCGTATTAATTAATTCGGGTTTACTCGCAATTTTATTTATGATGGCCATCCATCCCGATGATGCCTCAACCTACGCACCTTCTTCGCTTCCGTTAGCAGTTGCTCCTAAAGTGGAAGAGGAACCCTCTCATTATGCTTCTTCTAACATTTCTTATGTGCAAACAATCCCAACAGATGAAGTAGACAATGCCATAAAAGCGTTTGTAGACTCACCTTCACACGAAATTGCGCTTGCAGAAACACCGACGCCCCTTCTTCCTGTAAATGAATCACAAACAACCATTTCTAGCGACGGTTACACAGAAATTAAGGTTAAGCGCGGAGACTTCCTAGAAAAAATCGCACGTACACATGGCACAACCATCAAAGCGATTATGAAAGCAAATGGTCTTTCTAGTGAGCGATTGAATGTGGGACAGACTCTACGCATTCCTCCCGCAACCCGCCCCATTGAAACGATCATGGAAGCACCTAAGCCTGCGGCACCACAAGAAAAGCCAAGTTCCTCTGCGAGTGATGAAAGCTCCTATTACATCGTTCAGCGCGGTGACAATCCTTGGAAAATTGCGAAAAAATTTCAGGTCCGTTTTGAAGACCTACTTATCTTGAATGATTTAGATGAAGAGAAAGCACGAAACTTAAAAGTTGGGGATAAACTGCGGGTTCGTTAACTTATGCGCTTGCTTTTACTCCTTTGCACGTCTCTGATTTTCACATTTGGATTGATCATGATTTTTAGCACAACTTCTGCGGAAGTTCTAGATCATGATCTCCAACGTAGTACCCACCAAGCTTTAATCCGTCAAATGGCTTATTCAACCGCAGGGTTTGCTCTTGCCTTTGGAGTATGGAAAGTTGGCTATCACCGCTTTTTAAAATATAGCCCTCTTCTATTAGCATTATTCTCTTTTTTTTTGGTGATCACCTTAATTCCTGGGATAGGACGTGAAGTCAATGGATCACGCCGCTGGTTAGCTATTGGAGGCCTAACTTTTCAACCTTCTGAGTTTGTCAAGTACATTCTTCCAGCCTTCTTTATCGAAAGACTCATGGCCCTTGATCGGCAAGCTCTTTCCCTAAAAGACCTCCTAAAATTAGCCACAATCTGTGCCATTCCGATTTTATTAATTTTAGTCGAACCCAACAATGGAACAGCTGCCGTAATTGGACTCACACTGATCGCGCTTTGCCTTGTCACACGCATTCCCGTTAAATACTGGGCCCTTCCTCTTATCTGTTTATCTCTCATTGCGATTGGTTCTGCCTATCATCTTTCTTATGTATCCGCTCGACTAAAAGTCTATTTAGATCCCAGTTTTGATTTACAAGGAAAAGGACACCAGCCTCACCAAGCAAAAATTGCAGCAGGATCAGGAAAGCTATTTGGAAAAGGACCTGGAAATAGCTGGCAAAAGTTAAGCTACCTTCCAGAAGCCCAAAATGACTACATTGCCGCCATTTTTGCGGAAGAATTCGGCTTTATTGGTATGCTAGGCCTTATCTTGCTCTACATGTTTTTAGCCTATCTAGGCTTTGCCATTGCAAATCAAGCGCAAGATTTTGTGGGGTTTTATTTTGGATCTGCTGTAACATTTTTAATCTGTTTTCAGGCTTTTTTAAATTTAGGCGTTGTTTCAGGCTTGGTTCCCAGCACAGGTCTTAATCTTCCCCTTTTCAGCCAGGGAGGCACCTCTTTAATCGCAAATTTGATGGGAATCGCTCTCCTCTACAGTATTTCAACCCCTGCGACTCAGTCAAACATCTCTACAAGCCCATTTTCTGAAAAACCTTTATCTCGAAATCCAAATCGGTTACATTCCTTTTAAATATAGATTAACCTTTCAGGAGTCATTATGTTGTCGAGAATTTGCCTTTTAACAAATTACAACCTCTATGAATCTAAGCGTCATTTTACTCAAAAATTTGCAGAAGCACTGAATCGCCATCATATTGAAACAAAAATTATTGATGCCAATGAAGGACCTATTGGAGCTGATATTATCTCAGCTATTCAACGTTTTGACCCGCACCTGACTTGCTCGTTCAATAGCATGATGCCCTTGTCGCAGAACCGTTATTTGTGGGACCTATTAGAAACACCCCACCTTTCTATTCTCGTAGATCCTGCTATTTACTCGGTTAGCTTGACAAGTAGCCCCTACTCCATTCTTTCATGTGTGGATCGAAATGATGTCTCTTCGATGAAAGAATATAATTTTGACAGAATTTTCTTTTGGCCACATGCTGTCGAAAAAGAGCTTGGCTCTGAACCCGAGCAAAAAAAAGAATTCGATGTCGTCTTTCTTGGAAGTTGCTATGACTACGAAAGTTTAAGAGCCTCTTGGCGGCAGCGCAATCCAGATGCTCTGAATGTTGTGCTCGACGATGCCATTGACATTGTGCTTTCCAATAATCAAATCTCTTTGGCTGATGCCCTTGTAGATGCTTGGAACCGCTCATCTTACAATCCAGAAGGGGTCGATTTTACCACTTTATTCTACTACCTTGATATGTATACACGCGGAAAAGATCGGGTTGAACTCATCCGCTCAATCAAAGATGTTCCTGTCCATATTTTTGGAGAGCTTTCACAAGACAACGCGGTAGGCGTATTAGGATGGCAGCAGTATCTTGCCAATCAATCCAATGTGACCATCCACCCGTCTGTTCCTTTTTCACAATCGTTTGACATTCTGAGAAAAAGTAAAATTAGCCTTAATAGCATGCCTTTCTTCCGTGATGGAACACATGAAAGAGTCTTTACAAGTCTCTGCTGCGGCGCCGTTCCCATTACAAGTGAAAGCACCTATTTACGTGAAACCTTCAAAGATGGAAAAGAGCTTTTCTACTACCAATCAAAACATTGGAATGAGGTCAACGACAAAATTCATACCATCCTTGCCGATGAACCTAAGCGTCAAGCAATCTGTGAGCAGGGAAGAGAACTCGTCATGCGCGATCACACATGGGACAAAAGAGCCGAACAGCTCAAGATCGCGATTGAACCCTTTCTAGAAAAACTTCTCAAATAGAGATAAGCCCCTCAAAATGAGGGGTCTTCTTTCCTTAGTTTATTTTTTCAACTTTGAAAACTGCATGTGGAGCGATTTTTTTCAGAAGTAGTTCTGTCATGACAACTTGGCTAATCACAGCATCAGCTTTTTCTACCAAGATGACTTCTTTGATATCATCATAACTATGCATATCAGCCAAAAGCGCTACCAAAGCTGCTTGAAAAGGGGAAAGGCTTGGATTAAAAGCTGCGTTCTCCAAATAAGATCCTCGGTAAATATTCCCATCCTGTGTCTGAATAGCGATCCCTGAAAATGCCTGGCTATAGGGCGCATAGGAACTATTCGCTGCCAAAATTGCATTTGCTCTTACCGAACAATCTGCATCGAGACATTTGTTTTCTGCTTGAGTCATTAATCCCCCAGAAACACCTAGATCTTTTGGACCGAAAGATTCAGGAAGCAAAGCAGCTAGCTCCATAGGAGGACGATTAAGAATCCAGACTTGCATTTTCTCTGAACCAATTTCGGTTAAAAATTGTCTGCAATGTCCACAAGGAGCAGCAGAAACAGCGATCGCCACCAACCCCTCTTCTCCATGATTGCGTGCATTCACAATCAAAAATTGCTCTCCATGCACGGTTTGGTTTAAAGGAAACCCTGGAAACTCTAAATTAACTCCGAGGTACAGATTGCCATTTTTCCCTAACCCCACAGCTCCCACTTGAAAATGTGAAATAGAAGGCCGTGCAAAAGGTTTTGCGATTGAAATCAATCGCAACATCAATTCTTCTTTGCTGATATTTAATTCATGTGTAATTTGATCAACTTTTTCTGCCGGAATAACAAAACGATTGGATACATCTAATTCGGATAAAAAATTTGATGTAAATGCAAAAGACTGCACTAAGCTAAATAGACAAAAGATCGATAAGAATAACTTTCTCATTTATTGCCTGCTCCATTTGTGAATTTAATTTTTTTGAATACCAATTTTACGAGGCTGTGCGAAAAGGTAAACAAAAACAAAAATTTAAAGCAAGAAACAAATTTTCTGACCCCAACCTTTAAATCAATTAACCGTAAAACCATTCTAGTAGAAGCTTTTATTTTTCCTGTGTTATAATAAGTCTAAATTATGGAGGTTTTTATGGTTAGTAAAATTTCGAATAGAGAATGGAATGAAAGTGACATACAAAAAGTTCTAGAGGGACTTGCAAATCCACCTGCTGCAAGGGCAACATGGATACGCAGAGATTTGACTTTAAAAAATCCAAATCTTGCGCAACGCGCCCTTTGGAAGATTGCCAAACACAGTGCTTTTTTACGCCGCCTATTTTTTTCAGTAGACTATCAAGTTTCACATGATCACTTAGAAAAAATTAAAGCTAAAGTATTAAATGATTCACCCCAAATTCCTCTCTATAATCGGGCCATTCAAACGTTCAACTCCTTTGTCCCAAAAACCTATGTGCTTTCTTCGTTGGATGAGTCTCTACCCACTAGCACCCCTCTCCCAAAAGCTGAAGAAGTGAAAACCCCTCCAACGCAAAAAAATTATTATTTTGACGTTTTACAAAAATTTGAGGAACAGTACATTCCTCTCGATCCTATCCCTATTAATCGAAATTGGGGGATAAATCTTTTTAGGGAACAAGTCATTTGTTTTAAGAAAAATATTCCTGCTTTTTTATGGTTCCTGGAAAAAACTCCTCATCATTCAGAAATCGCTTTTACTATTGGTTTTGGAGGAAGGGCTCGTTCAAAACAAGAAACCCGTACAGATCAATTTTGGCCCGAACCATTGCTCCATGCTTTAAACCAAAATAAGTCCATTATGAATGTGCTCATTGATACCCATGGGCGGTCATGTTCTCCAAATGATCTGACGGCAATGCTTCTAGATCGAGCCCGTCCCATCCCCGCTTCATTTTGGCAAAATCTTGCGCAAAATGTCGATATTCCTCAATTCAGTTGCGGAATTCCGAGTGAGGAAGATTTAAAAGAAAAAGAAAATTTATCAAGCGCTCAAAAAGAGGTCTCCTTTAGTTGGGAAAGTCAACAGCAGATTGATGAATTTAGGCAAAAATGGTGTGATTTCAATTTACGCTGTTTGGAAGCAGGAAAGAAAGTTTACATTGGATGGTATGTCAATTCGCGGCCTGATCCATGGATCATCAATTTTTACAATGCACATCAAGAAAAATACCAAAATCAGCTTTTCTTTCTAGTCGGTAGCCAAGATTTTGGATGCATCCCGAAAGGTCAATATTCACAAGAAGAAATTAATAAAGCGCGAGATTTTTATGATGCGCAAGATGACGAACATCTGAACGCATACAGTGATCGCTATACTTTTGTCAAAAATGGGAGATTTTAATCTGTGGTTTCTATCAGTTCTTTAGGATGGAATCTTGAAACATTCAAAAATACACTAGATCCTCTAAATAATTTTGAGCTCAAGGCTCAAAAAACGATCATTAAACAACATTTAGCTCCTAAAGATTTGAATATCCTTCAACGCGGACTTTGGGCTCTTGCTAAGCACTCACATGTCTTAAGACGATTTCTTTTTGGTGTGCATGTAAAAAAGGATGTTAAACTCATCAAAAATATGGGTGCATATCTTCAAAGAAATCCGAATCCTGAGCTTTTAGACTCTTATAAGAAAACGATTGAACAATTTAATCTTTTTCTAGCGGGTATTGGCAAAAATACCTTCAAAAAATATGAGGTTCAGCTTCCCCTATCCCCGTTTAAGAAATCTGAAAAGGCTCTTTTTGATTTTCTAGATTCCAATAAAAAAAATTTTGGCAGCACACCTCACCGACAAAACTTGCGGATCGAACGTATCAAGCATGATTTTGCAAACTCGGATTCATTTAACGCATTTGTTGATCGGATGAGTGCGCAACCAAATCCAATTCTAAAAGAAAAAATTGGAGAAATTGCCCAATTTTTAGATAAACAAATGCGGGGATATAAGGATCCTGATCAACGCAGTTTTCCTCCTATTTTGGCTAGAAATTTACAACGCAATCCTGACATGTATGCAAAAATGCCTGTTGCAAAAAATCTGCGTCATTCCCCTCTGCATTGCTCTAAAAACAGATTTACACATTTATATGATTCTATCTCAAGCATTGAGCATTATAAACAAGAATTCTTCCATGCTTACCCCAGAAAAATTCAAATAACAAATGACTTTTATCTCTTTGATATTCTCGATGTACAATTTCAAAATTTAGCTCTTAGGCTAACTGATTCTCTGAGCTTAAACGATCTTAGAAATCCTACTGATACAGCAACTTTGCATCTTATTCGGGCTAGAAACTATGCGATTGCCACGCGAGATGAAATCTATTGGAATGGGAGACTTATTCCCTCTCATCGCCAAGATTTGTTGCTGAACAAGGCTCAGGAACTAGAGACAAATTTGCACTCATTAACTCTTTGGGATTGGGCTGGATTTTCAGATGACTATTTTGATCATACACCAGGCCCTTTTGCCACAATCATTCAGGTGACCCAGGAAGATACACAGACAGCTATTCAAAGACTTGCTCAAATCGTTCCTGATTCACGAAAAATCGCATGGGTCAATATGGCAAATGCACATCGAACTGGGGGCGGATTTCAAAAAGGGGATAAAGCTCAGGAAGAAATGATCATCACCCATTGCGATGCAATTGGTATTTTGGCGGCAGTTTCAGGAATTGAAAGTGACGGAAGAATGGGCTATGATGACCAGTGGCATATTCCTCCGGGAGGAAATTACTTTCATCAAACCACGTTTTTCACTACTGATGTGCTGATCACATGTAATAGCATCGTGCATGCTTTTGCAGATTTCAGAAAACAATATCCTGAATCTGAATTTTCAGACTTTAAAGCCAAAAGAAAAGACCTTTTAGATATCCGCTCAGAAGAATACGTAAAGCGGATCAAGCTTGATATGCGAGGCGTTTTGCGTACTGCCAAAGAAAAGCAGCAAGAAGTTCTTATACTCAGTGCAACAGGTTGCGGAGCGTTTGGTCACGACCCTCATGCTGAAGCTAAAGCTTGGAAGGAAGTTTTAAATGAGTCAGAATTTCGAGGCCATTTCAAGCAAGTTGTGTTTGCAATTAAACACGATACCCGAAATCCAAAAAATTTCGAGGCTTTTAATAAAGCCTTCTCTTAGAAATTCAGCCATGTGCATTTCTGCACATGGCTTAGAAATGACTTAATTTGATCGAAAAATATTTAAAAACGGTTTACTAGATTTTTTTGTCAGGAAAATGTAAAATATAGCTACATTTTTTTAAAAATATATTTATCTTAAAAGGGTTTTTTAATGACTTTTTCAATTTTTAATAGCTATGACTATAAAAATAAATCTTTTGCCCTAGCGGCTCTCGACAAATTATCTACTCCATGTCGCTTGGCATTTGGTGGAAAAAAAGTCTATGTTCTATCACAGACTTCCAAAGAGACGTCTACCTCAGCTAGAGTCGCTGCGGTGTTTTTTTCAGTTTTAATTTTTCCTATTGCTGTCATATCAATCTCCAGTCTTGTGATTAAGGCTGCGACACTCCCTTGGATTTGGCAAAAGAAAAATGTAAAAAATCAATCTAAGCAAGCAGAAGAGATGATTAAACAATTTAATGCAACAGGCACTTATGATAAAGCTATTGAAATTTTGATGAAAAGTCCAGAGATTGGAAAAAACCCTGATGTATATAAAAATTTTTCCAACATTGTTAAGACCAAAATTAATGAAAACTGCTCTTTTGAAGATATTTGCGAAGCACTTCCATTTTTTGAGGCAGTGGATGCAATGGAATTGGTTAATCAGGCTGTTGAAGTTAGATTGTCCAATGACTACCAAAATAATAGAAACTTTACAACTGCAAACTCTATCGCCAATTTCATTCAGAAAGCATCGGAAAAGAACTCCTTTAATGTTAACACCTTTTATAGAAAATTATTTACCAATGCTCTGCGACTAAATACCAATGACGACCTTATGCTTAAGGCGATAAAGATGGACATTGCAGATCCTTTGATCGAAATCTTTCTTAAAAACAATAATTCAAATTCATCTAAACCTATTTTAACTCACCGTGAAGTGAAAGTTTTATTATTTATATTAATAAAGGACTTCAACCTATTCAAAATCTTTGATACACCCGAAGAAATGAAAAAAGTTAGCGAAATTGTCCAAAACATACGCAGCATGAATCAAAAAAGATTCGAATTACTTGGTCAGCTTAAGGAACTCACAGGAGAGAACAGCAAATATTCTCAAGAAAATTGGCCAAGCATTCGTCCTGAATTCACCAAATTTCAAGCATACCTTGGTCAACTAGCTGATGATACAAATGATGAGAAAGAAAAAAAATATTTACTCTCTCTTCAGGAGTTATTTGATCATATGATTGAATTTGTCAATTCCTTTTCAGATAAGCTTTCACTCGAAGAGCTAAAAGCTTTTGAAGAAAGGATAAAAAATAGTGCGGCTGAACATGCAGAAAATACTTCAGTCCCGATTACAGACATCGCAAGCGATGACTTTCTTTTAGCATTGCATCATCGTAAGATGAAGTATATCGCTGATTTTAGTGAAGAAATGAAGATATTTTTGTTGGATAATCATGTGCAGCTTAATGAGAAGCTTGAAAAAGCATCATAGCCTTCATGTAAGAAGCCATGTGCATGTATGTGTAGGTATGCACATGGCTTTTCTTTTTATTGTTTCTTGTGAATGTGTTTGCCCAAAACTGCTGTCATTTTAAACATATCCATCGGCTCAGGTCCACCAAACACTTTGGCTAGCGTCGCATCCGGATTGATCTGTCTTTTATTGGCAGAGTCTTGCAATTGATGAGCGCGAATATAATCCCACACTTTTTTCATCACATCGCCACGTGACATTTCATTTGCACCCACAACTTGCGCGAGCTCTGGAGAAAGATCTTGCAAAGGTTGCTGTCTGGTTGACGCCTTTTTCTCCTTCGGTGCTGCTGCTTTTTTAGATGTAGTAGCCTTTTTGGTTGAAGAAGCTGCGCGTTTTTTGGTGGCTTCTTTTTTCCCTTTTCCCGCTTTCTTCACATAAGCCGTACGTGGATGATTATGGTATTTCTCTTGCAATTGAGACAGCTCATTTACAATAACGTCACATTCAGGAAACGTGGAGCAAGAGTAGAATGTTTTCCCAAAACGGGATTTACGTGCGACCATATGACCCGGACAATCAATTGCGACGCAAGCAGGCATTTCTGCCGCAGGAATCACGACTTCCCCTTTTTTAGGAATATTGACAATACCTCTACAATCTGGATACCGGGTGCATCCTAAAAATGCACCAAAACGGCCATGCCGAACTTTCATGTCAGACTGACAATCTGGACATTTTTGATCCCAGTCAAAATCTTCTGCATAATCATCTTTGTTAAAAGAGATCTCTTCAATAGGGGCCGAATAATTACAGTCAGGATAACGGGAACAACCATAGAAGTATTTCGACTTCGACCAAACTTTTTGCAACTTCGCACCGCAACTAGGGCAATCGATATCTGTCATCACTTTTGGCACAAAAGCAGACTTTTCAGCTTCTTCTAAGGTAGGAACAAATTTCAACCAAAAATCTCGAATCAATCCTTTCCAATCTTGCTGATTTTCCGCAATAAGCTCTAATCCATCTTCCATGGAAGCGGTAAATCCAACATTCATGATTTCTTGAAAATTATTTTCCAACATGTTCACGATCACCATGCCGAGTTCGGTTGGCTTTAAACGACCGCTTTCCTTGATGGTGTAATCTCGACTCTGAATCTTATTCATAATGGTCGCGTACGTAGATGGTCTTCCAATGCGACATTTTTCCAATTCTTTAACTAAAGAAGCTTCCGTAAAGCGTGGGGGTGGACGCGTAAAGGCTTGCTCGGAAGTCAACTCAATAAGCTGCAATAATTGCCCCTCTTCTAAATGCGGCAACATTCGCTCTTCATTTTTATCTTCGTCGTCTTCTTTTTCCTCATAAAGGACAAGAAAGCCTTGGAATTTCATCACAGATCCTGTCGCCCGCAGTAAAATTTCCTCTCCCGCTGAAATGTCTGCAGAAACAGTATCATAAATAGCAGGTGTCATTTGGGAAGCCACAAAACGTTTCCAAATGAGTTCGTATAGCAAAAACTGTTCGCGTGTTAGATAATCTTTCAAATGTTCTGGGGGATGCGCCAGGTTGGTTGGTCGAATCGCTTCGTGGGCATCTTGAGCACTTTTACTTGTGGAATAATTACGTGCCTCTGAAGGTAGAAAATCTTTTCCATATTTATTTAAAATAAACTGACGCGCCTCAGCTAAAGCCTCTGGAGCAATACGCACGGAGTCTGTACGCATATAAGTAATCAAACCTTCAGAACCTTCATTGCCAAGATCCACACCTTCGTACAAGGTTTGTGCGATATTCATGGTTCTAGCCGAAGAAAATCCATAGTGACGACTGGCTTCCTGTTGCAGTGTGGATGTAATAAAAGGAGGAACTGGGTTGCGTTTTTTCTCTTTGCGTTCCACTTTTACGACATAGAAAGACTGCGATTTCATCTTGGCTAAGATCGCGTCTGCTTTCTCTTTGCTGTCAATGATAACAACGTCTTTCCCCTCAATAGGTTCCTTTTCAATCCGTTTTCCTGCAATGGAATGCAGACTGGCGCGGAAATTCTTAAGCTCTTCTTTTGTCTTGAGAATGGCGGCTAAATTCCAGTATTCCACAGGTTTAAAAACTTCAATCGCTTTCTCCCGATCGACAACCATTTTTAAAGCAACTGATTGAACTCGACCAGCAGAAACAAAACCTTCTTTACCACGCTGAATCCTTCGATTTAAAATGGGCGAAATCTTATATCCCACAATCCGGTCTAATAAACGACGCGCCTGCTGTGCATTCACTAAAGCGAAATCAATTTCACGCGGGGATTCGAGCGCTTTAACTACAGCTTCTTTCGTAATCGAATTAAAGGACACCCGTTTAATTTTTGTCGAATCAGGCAAAATTTGAGTGATATGCCAAGCAATTGCTTCTCCTTCGCGGTCAGGGTCAGGAGAAAGATAGACCGTATCGACACTTTTGGCAGCCTTGCGCAAATTAGCGATGACCTTCTCTTTGTCTGGCATAATGACATACTTAGGCTCAAAGTCGTGATCAACATCGATTCCAAACTCTTTTTCAGGTAAGTCTCGAATATGCCCAATGGATGACTCAAATATATAGTTTGGTCCGAGAAATTTCTTTAAGGTTTTGATTTTCGCAGGTGACTCTACGATGATCAAGGCTTTAGCCATCTTTTTAAACTCCTATAATAATCAGGGAGAGATATCAATTTAACTTATTTTGAGACATACTTTGGCAGAAATGAGAATTCTTCACTCCTGAAAATTGCAAATCAAGCTGCTGCTCCTTAGAGCGTAACCCCTTATCCACTTGTGCCATAATATCTTTTGCACTTTTAACGGGGTGCGCTTTTCCTTCTTCAATAAGTAAATGATTTCCGCTAAAGCTATCCTCGTTAGCTCTCCCTGGAATAACCAATAATTTTTTCCCTTGTAATATCCCTTTTCGCATCGTAAGCATAGCGCCACTTACTACTGGGGCTTCTATTAAAACTACAGCTTCTGCTAGCCCGCTCACAATTCGGTTGCGTTGCGGAAAATTTTGCCGATTAGGAGGTGTCAACATCGGATATTCAGTGATCACAGCCCCTTCTCGTTCGATTAATCGCGCAAGATCTCGATTTTCATAAGGATAAAGATGAGAGAGCCCAGATCCAATAACAGCAAGCGTTTTTCCTGTTTGCAGAGCACCTTGATGAGCTGCGGTATCAACGCCTTTCGCTAGACCACTTACGACTACAATCCCTAAACGAGCAAGATCCATACCAAATGAATATGCCAGTTCCCTGCCATATTGGCTCGCTTGCCTACTTCCAATAATTGCAACTCCTTTGAATTGCTCAATCGGCCACTTTCCCTTTACATAAAGAAGAACGGGGAAGTCTGAAATCTGCAGCAATTGCTGAGGATAAGCCTGATCTGTATACGAGACTAAATACACTCCCTCTTTTGCTGCAAGCTCCAAATTGCGTTTCCAATCATCGTTTTCTTTCCATGTAGTCCAATAGGGAAGACATTTGGATTTAGTCCCCAAAATTGTCTCAATCACTTTAACTTCTGCTTCCAAAGCTGTTAACGCGGAACCGAAATACCCAATCAATAATCGAATTTTGACAGAACCAAGATAAGGAATTTGCGTTAAAATCGAAAGCGCTATGAGATCATCCACAAAATCTATTCCTTTTTTCTGTTTTTTTCTACTAGCTAAAGGATTGCGATGAATGTGCCGTTTTTTTGAACAACAATCAAGATGAATTTCACATAACGAATGATATTTTCACTGAATTTTATCGAAAAACGATATCGCAAAGAGAAGAAAATGAAACAAAAAAGCTAAAGGCAAAAACATGAAAAAAATCTTATCATAAGGAAATAGGATTTAAAGCGCAAGCCTTCGTTAAAAATTGCCAATTCGAATAAAGACAAGAATTGATATTTTTTTCGCAGAAAAATTTAGCTTAAAACCTTATCTAGCTTAATTGTTTATCAAACAGTATTTTATCCATTAATAATGGAAATGTTTATTAAGATCGATTACTATTTATCACCTTTATAAAACTTCTTAATCCAATTAAATGATTTTAATATTGATATTCTTGAATTAGCTTGCTTATTTGTGAATCAACAATCTTCTTTTGACGAAAACTTAATCCTCAATTTCCCTCTCTTTCCCGATTTATTTCAATTTGTTTGCACTTATTCTTTAGATGATATGTGCAATGCTCTTATCAATGCTTCATTAAGTGAACAAAGACTGGATGCCGTATTAAAAGCAGATTTAAAAACCATCATTATGAATGCTGCTTTAGATCCAAATAAGCGCAAATTTGCTTGTTTCATTCTTCTTTTAAACAGAAAAAATCGTACCGACTATCAATTGATTAAGAATCTTATTAAACATTTTATCACATGGAATACGCAAGATTCTCTCGATGAGTTATTCGAATGGATTTTGGGAGATGAAAAACAAGATTTTTCTTATCGATCTCAATATCTTTACCTCCTATTTGAAATGATTGGTGATAAAGAAATTAAAGGCATCCACAACCAAATCGATTTTTTATTCGGTGCACTTGGAAAATTAAATAGCCACTTACTACTTTTGCACTCGCATAAGATGACACAACTATTAAAACAATATCCCTTACTACCTTCACATATGATAACACAGTTAGCAAGACAAGACTCCCTCCTACCTTTTCACGTGATTACACAGCTAACAAAATATATTGAGGATGAACAAATCACAAAAAAATATTTGGAGCATTCAAGAAAAAAGCCATCGACGATCTTTTAAAGATTGCAGAAAGCAAATCTCCCCAACCAATTCCTTACGCACCAATCTCTTTTGATTGTGGAGAAGCATTAGCCAAATCATCACCTCATGCGTTTACAAGGTGGTTCGCCATTTATGTCAGAGGAAAGCAGACACATGCTTTTCTTTTTTAAAAACATATTCAAAAAAATCCCTCATGAACAAATGTATGAGACCATTGCAACCTT
Organism: Parachlamydia acanthamoebae; assembly: GCF_000875975.1. Taxonomy (NCBI): domain Bacteria; kingdom Pseudomonadati; phylum Chlamydiota; class Chlamydiia; order Parachlamydiales; family Parachlamydiaceae; genus Parachlamydia; species Parachlamydia acanthamoebae. The sequence goes on from NZ_BAWW01000003.1 coordinate 85,688, forward strand.
CATCCAAACAATTATGGATTTAGAAAGTAGCTTAGTAAGCGCTCAATTCAATCAACGCACACAGGATGCCTTGGCACAAGATACACTTAGTAGTTTCTTAACCTGAGTACCAGATTTTTATTGGCACATTTACTTTCTGAATTACCACCTTCTGACTATTCAACTCAAAGTTCATCTAGGGAAGATGTTCAGGATGAAATAAGTATTGCTAACAGAAAACGTCAACTTATAGCTATTCAAGGTGTTAAAAAAGAACTCACAGATGAAGAATCCGAAAAAATAGATCCAGCAAAAAGACGTCGCTTAGAAAAAGGAAAAGACAAAACGGACGAATAGCCACACACTAGTCTCTTTGAGAGCATTATCTCTGCACTCTTATTTGAGTTTTTTCATCTTATCCGATTGCCAATTGACAATTAAAATTTTTCCCGTTAATTAAGAAAAAAATTAGGGGGAAAATGATGTCAAATAATCTGAAAAACAAAGTGATTGCAATTACAGGTGCAAGCAGCGGAATTGGAGAGGCCACTGCAAGATGGCTGGCTCAACAGGGTGCTAAGGTAGTGATTGGAGCAAGGCGTAAGGATCGTTTGGAAAAAATTAAGAATGAAATTCAGGCAGCTGGTGGTGAAGTCCTTTCATTTTCGGTGGATGTCACAAAACGTCAGGAAATGAAAGCGTTTGCAGAAGCTGCTGTCAAGCAATATGGTCGATTGGATGTTTTTATTAATAATGCTGGAATCATGCCTCTCTCCTTCTTGGCTGAAAACAAAGTGGATGAGTGGGATCAGATGATTGATATTAATATTAAAGGTGTTCTATACGGAATCGCAGCAGCACTCCCCCATTTTCAGGCTCAAAATAGCGGTCACTTGATCAATATTTCATCTGTTGCAGGACATATCGTCTTTCCTGGATGCGCTGTGTATTCTGGCACTAAATTTGCCGTTAGGGCAATCTCTGAAGGCTTCAGACAGGAGGTTGGATCAAACATCCGCACAACCATTATTTGTCCAGGAGCTGTCAAATCTGAGCTTGCCTCTCACATCACGGATAAACACGCAGCTGATAGTCTAAAACCGTTTCTTGGCATCGCCATCGATGCTGAAGCGATCGCAAAAGCGATTGCCTATGCTATCGAACAACCCGCTGAAGTTGATGTAAATGAAATTATCGTACGACCCACAGCCCAAACGCTTTAAAATTTAGCGCTCTCATAGATCTTGACAGGCATAAAATCCACATAATCCCCCGCAACGAGAATGTATTTTATGCCATTTCTTTCTCCAAACATGGGAACACCCAAGTTCACGTTGTGTAAATGACCGAAAACACAGATATTTACGCGATACTTTTCTAAGAGCGCAGAAACAGCAGAAGGTTCGAGCGTAGCGCTAATGGGTGGATAATGGGTCATCACAATGCGCAGTTTGTCAGATTCTTTAAACTCCTTCAAACTTGCCTCAAGACGCCCCAATTCGCGGTGAAAAATTTTTTTGGTTTCTTCAACGTCTTCTGGAACTTCCATCTTTTGATTAGCTGGATTTGCAACATAGGGAATGTAGCCATCGAATGAATACTCTGGAGTGTCCCATAAACGCGTCCCCCCAATTCCAACTCCTTGCCAATGAAAGGCGTTGTTTTGGATCACATGCATCGATGGAGGGAGAACCTTGTGAACTTTATTTAACGACGACCACCAATAATCATGGTTCCCTTTAAGCAAAACCTTCGTGCCTGGCAATTTGGCAATCCACTCAAGATCAGGACGAGCTTCTTCAACCTCCTTCCCCCAAGAAATATCTCCAGGAATTAAGATAAGATCCCCTTCCGCAACATGTGCGTTCCAATTAGCCGCAATTTTTTGATGCCAATTTGCCCATCGCTCCCCAAAAATATCCATTTGTTTATCAGGAACGCCAAATGATAAATGCAAATCCGCAAGAGCCCAAATACGCATGTTCGCCTATATAATAAAACCATCCGGCAAGTCAGCTCCCCGCGGAACGATGATGACTCCGTCCCGAATAAAGACATGCTCACCATCATATGTCGTTAATCGATCTTTATTAATTAACTGAACACCATCTCCAATATTCACGTATTTGTCAATAATAGCATGCTCAATCACACAATCTTTTCCGATCGATAAGGTTGAGGGACGATTTTTAATTTGCACGGGAGGTGTGTAAAATTCGTTCCCCATCACATAAGAATCGCGAATAATTGCCCCCTTTTTGATGACCGAGCGTGGCCCTAAAATGGTGTTGCTAATACTCGAGGCCTCGACTATAGAGCCTTCACAAATGATGGATTGATTGATCTGGCTATTCGAAATTTTAGCTCCTGGTAAGTAAGAACGACTTGTATAGATGGGATAAGTCTCGTCATAACAATTAAAATGAGGATTTACTTGCGTAAGGGCAATGTTCGCTTCATAAAAAGAGCCAATCGTTCCAATATCTTCCCAATATCCATGATGAATATAAGTATAAACACCCCCCTCTTTCACTTTTGTGGGAATGAGATGCTTGCCAAAATCTTCACGCGAGTCCGCTAATAATAAATCAAAAAGCACTTCACGTTTAAAAAGATAAATGCCCATGGAACCTAAATAGTTTTTCCCTTCAGCATTTGGCAAATAAAAGGGATCTAATTCTTCTTGCGTTTTGGGTTTTTCGCAAAAATCTTTAATTTGAAAATCTTGATCTACCTTTAAAATTCCCATCCGAGAGGCATCTTTCGCATTGACGGGATGTGAAGCGACCACCAAATCAGCATCATTTTCATGGGCGAATTGGAGCATGGGTCGAAAATCCATGTTGTAAAGCTGATCCCCTGAAAGGATGAGGAAATAGTCAACAGGCGTTTCAATAAAACATTCCAGGCTTTGCCGAACGGCATCAGCTGTTCCCTGATACCAAGTTTTCTTATGAGGTTTCTGCTCTGCCGGAAGTAATTCAATGAAGCCGCCCGAAAAAGGATCGAACTGATAAGTCCGAAAAATATGCTGATGCAAGGAAGAAGAGAGAAACTGGGTCAAAATGAATATTTTTTGATATCCGGAGTTTAAAGAATTGGATATGGAAAAATCAATTAAACGGTAGCGTCCCCCCACAGGGATAGCGGGCTTACATCGGGAAAGGGTTAGGGGGAACAGTCGAACACCTTCGCCTCCTCCTAAAATAATGGATGCAACCCGATCTGTGCGGTGTGTGTGCAAATTGATTGTTTGTGTTAGCGGAGTCGTTTTTACATGGGGTGTGGTTAACAAAGACATTCTTTCTCACAGGTTGAATTTTCAAGGTCACCTTATGAAAAAGCCTAGTTTTGTGCAATTATTAAAACGTTTTTTTCCGATTGCCGCTAAGGCTGGCGTTGTTTTTTCACACTATTTTTATTTAAAATATTGCAATAATCAAAAGGATTAGTTTATGAATAAAGCCATCAATTTTATATCGGAACCGCTCATTTGCCCTAAATTGGCAACGATGGAATCAAGCATTTAACGAGGAGTTACTCATGAAATTTCGTTGGCCCCCCTTTTTTTCTGTCATCGGGTTAGCAACTACACTATGCCTAATGACTTCTGATATTCATGCCCTAGTTTTAAGTGTTAAATCCCTAGGAATGGCTGCCGTCGGAGTCGCATACCCTCAAGACTCATTAGTGGGTGGATTTAACCCAGCTGGAACAACAGAAGTTCCTGACCGCCTCGACCTTGGTTTTACATGGGCTAGAGATAGACAAAGAACAAAAATTCATGGGAATTTAATCCCCATCATCGATGGTTCATTTGATGCTGCACGAACGAAAGATGCTTATGCACCTGAATTTGGGCTCATCAAACACATTGGGATCGGCACTTTTTGTGACGTCACATTAGGAATCGTGGCTTATAACAGAAGCTATGTCAAAACAACTTACAAAACAAGTTTTCCGATTTTCGGGACATCTAAGCTCGGCTTGGAATATATCCACGAAACATTGTCACCTTCAATTGCGATGAAGTTTTGGGATCAACTCTCTGTTGGAATTTCCGTTAACTACATGCTACAAAGAATCAAGGTCAACGGCTTGCAACTGATCGATATACCGACACGTACAGCTCACGTAGGTCATGTCACTAACCGTGGATACAACTATTCACAAGGGGTGGGCGTCACATTCGGGATTTTGTGGGATATCACAGACTGCCTCAAAATTGGTGCAACATACCAGCCTGAGACAAGCATGACACGCTTTGGAAGATACACAGGGTTCTTTTCTCAAAGGGGTAAATTCAACATCCCACAAAAAGCTTCCGGTGGTATTTCCTATCGTTTTCTCCCTTGCGCGACAATCGCATTTGACGTCGAGTATATCCCATGGTCCGATATTGCAGCGCTTAGAAATCCTTTGAAAGCCAAATATGTCACCACCACTAACCCTCTCCTTCCTGGATTTATTCCATCTAGAAGACTTGGAAAAAGTAAGGGTATTGGCTTTGGATGGCGCAATCAAACATTCTATCGCGTAGGCGCTGATTATGCGTTGAATGATCAACTGATTGTAAGAGCTGGTTATCGTTATGCCAAAACACCGATACGACGTTCTCAAACTGTGACAAACCAATTGCTTGTGGATGTGATCGAACATTATATCACATGTGGAGCGACTTGGAAAGTCACACGCTGTCAAGAAATTTCAGCCTATTACGCTCACGGTTTCTACAACAAAGTGAAAGGAAAAAATTCAATTCCACTTGCTTTTGGTGGGGGCGAATCTGACATTTCACATGAACAAAACGTGGTCGGAATTGCTTGGGGTATGTTTTACTAACCTCAACAAAAAAAACATGTTAAATAAAAGGAGCAAAGACACTTGCTCCTTTTTTTTTGATTTCAAAAAAGCTTTTCAAGACAGAATTTTTAAATAAATTGATTGCGATTTTAAAATCGGGTTTTCTCTTGTTCCTTATTTGCCAATTAGCTATTGTGGATGGATGAGAATTTTATTGAGTTAAGGCATCAAACTCAGGTTTAGATTCCAAAAAATTTTATTTCATGCGCTTGGATCACCAAAAGCGATGTTTGCATGGCAAGATGCCAATACGTTTCCGCAAGATATTATTAAGGAGGGAATTATGGCCTTTAAATTTAGTAAAGATTTAAAAATCATTCTACATCCTTACATCTTCGTACTCAAAGAAGGCAAAATTCAAGAAAACATGCTTGACTATTCTTTGATGATGCTACAAGTAAGTTGTCCTGAAACAATTAAATCCCCTTCTCACGAGAGAAAAAGTCCTTCTTTGCAAGGATTTGAATGGGATTTTCAACAAAATGCAGCTCGCCTTTAGTCCCTTTAGATAAAGAGTGTATTTTTTATGGATATCACAAATTATATTGACCTTTTGCTTGACACTGCCCTTAAAGAGGATATTCGTACTGGAGATATCACTTCAGAAGCATGCATCCCTGAAGACGCCATTTTAACAGGGCGATTTATCGCTAAGCAGGCAGGAATTTTGGCTGGATTACCTTTTCTATCCCTTCTTTTTAAAAAGATTGATCCACGTATTGAGGTTCAGCTTTTAGTCTCTGAAGGATCTTATCAAAAAGCCGGCACAGTCATTGCTAAAGCGTTTGGTCCCGCTCGCGGCATTTTTAGTGGAGAGCGCGTGGCCCTTAACCTTTTGCAACATGCCTCAGGGGTGGCCACCCTTACAAATCAGTATGTAAGAAAAGTCAGCGGCTTCGATTGCTCTATTCTTGACACGCGCAAAACCCTTCCAGGTTTAAGAGCTTTAGAAAAATATGCCGTGACAGTTGGTGGAGGGGTTAATCACCGTTTTGGATTAGACGATCGGCTCATCATTAAACGCAATCATTTAGCTTTTGTCGGCACAACCACCCCTCACCCTATCCGTGAAGCCGTCCTACGGGTCAAAAATCATCGTCCAGACCTGCCTATCGAAATCGAAATTCAAGATATCGATCAACTTGCTGAGGCCCTAGACACAGAAGCCGAAACAATTATGTTATGCCGAATGCCTCCACACGAAATCAAAAAATGTGTGCATTTTATTCGTAAAACCGGCAAAAAAGTTTTTATCGAATCACTCGGAACAATTACGCTTGAAACCATTCAAGCTTATGCTGAAACAGGTGTAGATGGAATTTCACTTGGTTCACTAACCTTATCTTCACATGCTTTAGATATAGCTATGCGTTTAGCATCAAGTGAATAATATACGAAAAACTCAAGGAGAAAAACAACATGTCTTCAACACCAAAGCAAATCATTTTTGAAGAAGAAGCACGAGAGCTATTGCTTTCAGGAATCAAGAAGCTTGCAGATGTCGTCGCTTTTACTTTAGGTCCTAAAGGACGCAACGTCGGATTGGAAAAAAGTTGGGGGGCTCCTACAATTACCAACGATGGCAGCAGCATTGTGAAAGAGATCAATGTCCAATGCGTTTATGAAAACATGGGCGTTTCCATGGGAAAAGAAGTCGTTCAAAAAATTAAAGAAAAATGTGGCGACGGAACAACAACAGGCACATTACTTCTCAGCGCTCTTGTGGAAAATGGGGTTAAATTAATCGCTTCTGGTGCAAGCCCTATTGGAATTAAAAGAGGAATTGATAAAGCTGTTGAAGCAATTGTCAAAGCAATTTCTACGTCTGCGATTCCCGTAAAAAGCTCTCAAGAAGTTCGTCACATCGCGACAGCTTCAGCATCTGGCAATGAAGAAATTGGTAACCTGATCGCAGAAGCCATGGAAAAAGTAGGCAAATCTGGCGTCATCACAATTGAAGAAGCGAAAGGAATTGAAACAACAATTGAAATCGTCGAAGGGATGCAATTCGATCGCGGTTACATTAGCTCTTATTTTTGCACAAACACAGACAAAATGATTGCGGATATGGCAAATCCTCAAATCCTTCTCGTCGATCGAAAAATTGGTAGCATCCATGAATTGCTTCCAGTGCTTCAAGCGACAGCATCTGCAGGAAAAGAGCTCCTCATTGTGGCAGAGGATATCGAAGGAGATGCCCTGTCAACGCTTGTCGTCAATAAACTCCGAGGGACACTTAAAGTTGTCGCTGTTAAATCTCCTGGTTTTGGCGATCGTAGAAAAGCGATGCTTCAAGATCTCGCCGTGTTAACAGGTGCGACTGTGATTTCAGAAGATGCAGGCATGTCACTAAAAGAAATTCCTGCTTCAGCTCTTGGCTCAGCAGAAAAAATTATTGTGAGCAAAGAAAATACTGTCATCATCCATGGATCCGGTTCTCAAGAAGATATCGATGCAAGAGTGAAACAAATTGAGAATGAGATTGAAATCACCAAAAGCTCTTACGATAAAGAAAAATTAGAAGAACGTAAAGCGAAGCTAAGCGGTGGCGTGGCGGTCATTCGTGTGGGTGCAGCTACAGAACCTGAATTGAAACAGAAAAAGCAGGTTTTCGAAGATAGTTTGAATTCCACTAAAGCAGCTCTTGAAGAAGGGATTGTTCCAGGGGGTGGCGTGGCATTACTTCGCGCCAAGAGCGCGATCGGCCAATTAAAGCTCGTTGGTGATGAAGCAATGGGCGCAACAATTGTTGAAAAAGCATGTGAAACGCCTCTCAAGCAAATTGTGTCCAACGCCGGCTTAGACGGATCTGTTATCCTTGCAGAAGTCTTGAAAGCACCATACAACTTTGGTTACAATGTCGTTTCACAAAAACTTGAAGACTTAGTGGCTTCCGGGGTGATCGATCCTGCGAAAGTTGTTAAAAATGCGCTCATCTATGCGGCTTCAGTTGCAGGCATTGTGCTCATTTCCGAAGCATTAATCGCAGATGCTCCAGAAGATGACGAAGAGTAAACGTTTCTTTTAAATTAAGCGCAGTGTGCAAACACTGCGCTTTTGCATGAATGGCTCTCCCTCCATGGCTTTCAATTGGCAACATCTCTGTCCTTATCTATTTGGGGGAATTTGGATTGCACTTTGGTGGACAATCGCTTTTCATGAATCCTCATCACCCGTATCTATCCCTGTTATCATCTCTGAAAAATTGCATCCAATTGATGATGCATTCAGCCGCCCATATTTGCAAAAAGCTTTACAGGGCGACATCGCGCAGATGGAGTTTCTGTTGATTCAATGGCACCAAGCTGCTGAATCCTTGAAACAAAAAGGTATCTCTCCCATCTGGCAGCTTGAGACCTCTGAATTCTTGCAAGCGCTTCTTCTCATTCAGAACCTGCGCAACCAACCAGAACAAGGGTCTTTAAATTTTTTGCCTCAGACCTATCCTTCGGCTTGTTTTCTTCTCGCCTTGCTTCCGACACAATGCATCACAGCTCTTCCAGATGGATTCCAAATCCAAACACAGCTATTTCATCCTACACAGCTAAAACAAATTCCGATTAATCGTTCTTTATGCTCTTTAGAATACCTATGGAAAGCTAATCCTGCAGTCGCTTTCATTTCTTCGTATTCAAATCCAGCCTTCGTTTCTGCTTTGCACCGGCTTCAAATCCCTTGTATTTCTCTGCCTAATATACATCGCATTCATCAGATTGAAAGCGTTATTCAAACACTTGGAACTTACACGGATACCTCTGAAAAAGCACAATTGCTTTCCCTATTTATTAAAGCAGCCTTAAATGCAATCGACAACAAGATTAGTGAGGCTTTTGCTCACACAAAAAAGCGCCTGCAAACTTTTAAACCTCTTTTTTTATTTCATTATCAACAATTTTCAGTACCTCTTCCATACACGCTTACAAGTGAATTAATTACACGTTTGCACTTCCAAAGCTTCAATAATCCACAGTTGCAGATAACTCCTGAAATGCTGAAAAACTTTGATCCCGATCTTCTTATCATAGCCTCACAAAATGTTGAGACACTGAAAAGTGAACTTTCTCAACTCTCTTTTTTTCCTACATTGAAAGCAGCAAAACTTAACCACATTTTTTGGGTAGATTCGCAGGTGCAACATTCTCCTTCCCAATTTTTTGTGCTGGCGTATTACGATTTAGCTCAACCGATTCTAAGCTACCTGAAGGAGGACCTATGATACCAGCCATGCGCGCTCGTCCCCTTCCGCTGATTTTGATTGTTGCGTATCTTTTGACAATCGGTCTAACTTTATTATATGGGGAAATCCCCTGGCATGATGTTTGGAGTGGTGTATTGGCGAGATGGCACTCTAAATCAGATGCTTGGAATCCTTTATTAGACGATCGATTACCTCGTCTTATGGTTCTCTCATGTACGGGCGCCTCGCTTCCAGTAGCTGGAATTGTGATGCAAGCTATTTTTCGCAATCCTTTAGCCTCTCCAAGCATTTTAGGACTCTCCTCTGGGGCAAACTTTTGTGCCCTGTGCGTCTTTATCATGGGATGGAAAAGCTTTTCTCCGTGCATCCTTCCTCTTGCAGCTGTGAGTGGAGCCTTTCTAACTTTGTTGTTAGTCTATAATTTAGGACGCTTTCGAACTTCACATGCATTCATTTTGGCCGGAATGGCTATCTCAACCTTAATCACTGCAGGACAAGATTTCCTTCTGCAAGCTTTGCGAAATGAGTGGGAGCTTCTACAAACCTTAGCAGAATGGCAAAGTGGCTTTTCGGGTAATGCCAACTGGCAACATGTTTATATGCAATTTCCTCTAGCCTCTCTAGGCTTGATGGGATGTTGGATCTATCGAAAAGAAATCGACTTATTTTCATTTGGTGAAGAACATGCTGCAGCCCTTGGCGTGGATATCGAAAGAACGCGTTGGCATTTATTTATTTGCGTCGCCCTTCTCACTGGAAGCTCCATAGCTGTTTTAGGAATTATTCCTTTTTTAGGACTGATCCTTCCACATGCCATGCGTCTTCTTCATCGACCAACAGCTAAAGATCTTATTCCCTGGAGTGCTTTTGGTGGAGCGTTTTTACTGGTGACCATCGACTTTTTACTTCGCTATTTTTCATTCCCTTACGTAACCTTGGGTAATCTCACAGGGCTTATTGGAGGACTTTTTTTTCTTTACTTATTTTTAAAGCCATCATCGCTCTAACTATGCTAAATACATCCAATTTAACTTACGCCATAGGAAATCAGCTCATAATTGAAAAAGCCTCTCTGAGGTTTCTTTCAGGTAACCTTTACGGGTTAATCGGAGCAAATGGATCGGGCAAATCTACGTTATTAAAGCTTTTGGCGGGGATAAAAAGCCCCACAGAGGGTTTTGTTACATTTGAGAATGATGATTTGAAAAATAAAGATCGCAAATGGATAAGCACTCGTATCGCCTTCATGGGAGAAAATCTTTCGATCCCATACCCTTTCACAGCTTATGAGATTGTTTTAATGGGATGCTACTTTTCTCCAATTGATCAGAAAGAAGATTGGGTTCACTCTCTCCTAAATGACGTACAAGCTTTACATTTGGCTCAAAGAATATTTTCCACACTCTCCGCAGGAGAACAGCAAAGAATTTTGATCGCGCAAGCCTTGGCGACGGGGGCATCCGTTCTTTTATTAGACGAACCGACAAGCCATTTAGACATTTATCATTGCCTTGAAATGTGGAGTTATCTAAAAAAATTATCGCACAAAGGAAAAACAATTATTGTCTCCACGCATGACTTTAATGGTGTTGAACAAATTTGTTCTCAAGCCCTCATGATTAATCAAGGAGCCATTTTGGGGCCAGGAAATTTTTCTGATGTCTTAAACTCTTCTCCTTTATCCTATTATTTAAATATTAAATCACACATCAAATATTGAAGAAAAAAAGCAAACTATTTATCTTATCCAAGCAAGATTTCTAAATATGAGAAAGATAAATGTTTTTTCATGTCATCTTACTTAAGAAATCTTGTTTTGACACCTCTTTCGGAAATAAATACCCTAATTTTTTCAGAGAGAATAAACCATGGAAGCCCTTCCAGCCCCATACAGTGCAGTAACGATCATCCAGCCCCTTTTCCCTCATGTCAAAATCGATCTTCCCGAGGAAATTGCGTTAAGAATTTTATCTTTTCTCAATTGGTTCGATTTAATCCATAAAGCCTCACTTACCTGCAGAAGCTGGCGAAGATTAGCTTTAGATTGTGAATTATGGAAAATCACTTTTTCATTTCTTCAAACATTTAAAACTCCTGCAGAAATTTTACAAGAAAAGGAAATTCAGCGGATTTTTCGATTAAACAAACAACTTTTAAACGATGGCTTCTTTCTTACAGGAGAAAAGCTTGAATTTTCAAACGCTAAAATATTAGATTTTCAAATCTCAAATCAGATCTTAACTTGCTCTACCGATTCTCCTCATGGCTATTTTTTTTATGATCTCACCTCAAGCGATTTTAAACAGCTATGTACCATACAAGAAAGATATGCCTGTGTCTTTAATGATAAATGGTTGGTGGAATATCCTGAAAAAGAAGCCTCTTTTTTAAATCTGCGTACAAACGGCACAATTTTTTCCCCCATCGAACTTACCGAATCTTTGGATTTGTACCACTATCGCTTATATGGAGATTTTTTGATTGTTGATGAGAGAAGCCCATCGGAGACTCTACTCAGAATTTTCCATTTGCACGATGCATCTTATCTTGAATTCCTAGATAGTCATGCTTGGCATTTTTCGCCGGAACCAAACCCTTCTTTATTTATTTGGCAATTCAATCAAAAACAAATCTGTCAATTCGGGCTCAGCAATCATAACGCCTTAGAGATTGCGCATTTTCCCTGCGATACAGAAATTGAACAGCTGACAGCCTCCCCAAAATATCTTGCAGCAAAAAGTGTGGAAGGAATCCATGTATGGAATCTTTTTTCTCTTAACAAAATCTTCCTGCCTTATCCTGAAATCGAAGATTTTATTATCCAAGGTTCACGTCTTATTATTTTTGCAAACTTTCATTTCAGCATTTACTGTTGCGAAACAGGAAAATGCCTATTCACTTTGGCAACTGCAGATCTTCACTTTAAACAAACCATATTAGACCGTCCTCAATGGGCTTTATATGGAAATTTGCTCTTTTTTAATTCATTGCAAGGAACTTTGCAAATCATTGATCTGTTAAGTGACAAGTGCCTTTGCACAACATTTGCGTGGGAGAATCAATTTTATAAATTTGAATTCGTTGCAAAAACGCAAATCCTCTACGGATTGCATAAAAACGGAATATACAAATATCTGTTCAAACCTCAAAAAAGCCAGTCATTATGATACCTGTTTCACCTTTAAGTTCCCCTGCCGTTGAATATAGTTATCCAAAAAAAGCACTTGAATTAATTTTAAAACATTTACCCATTCATGAAATTGCAAAAGTAAGAGCTACCTGTCAATCTTGGCGTACAACATCTAGAAATGCTTTTTCTTTATCTAATGTTCCCCTCACAGATAGTTTAAAAAAGTTGTTTGGCGAAGAAGGTGCTTTAGAAATGCAAAAATCCTTGCAATTCTACCATTTAATACGCCAAGGTGAGGTATTTTTTCCCAAAAATGAGCGGATCCCCGCAACTGCAAGCTATCATGTTTTAGATTTTCAGATTGCCGATCAAAAATTAGTCTTAAAAGTTGCTGATAATTCGAAATATCCCCAACTAATCTTATTTGATCTGGCAAAAACGACCCATTCCCCTATTCCAGTCAACATATTTAAATATGAAACCGAGAATTTTGCGTTTAATGGAAAAACCATCATCTGCCAATCCCTCATATTACCTGAGTATGAAAAATCAAAGCAGTATTACACAGCCTTTAAGAATATAGATGAGATTGATTTTACTTTTGTATGCGAAGAATTTTGTGCTCGTTTAGAGCTGTGCGATGATTATGTCCTCGCTGCACATAAATCAGGCGTTATTATTCAAAAAATGGGAGACTTGAGCAGCATCAAACATGCAACTAGCCCCGTCTGGTGTTTTATTTCCACTCCAACGGCACATTTTTTTACATATGACTCTAAAAAAAAGAAGATATTTTGTCATACCTTCCTTGAAAGTCCAAGAAATCAAGAGAAATTTTTTAATACCTATCCAATTAAAGAAGTTTCAGTCGAGACAGATGTTCAAGAGCTGAAAGCATCCCGGACATATCTTGTCGCTAAAATGGATCTAAACTTTAATATCTATACGATTAATCGAGATCATTCACCTGTTTTAGCCATGACAATTCATCATCAAGATTTAAGCACAGAGTTTCAAATTCACGGTTCACGCTTGATCGTTTTTGGTGAAACGAAAGTCACTCTTTATTCATTAAAAAATGGAGAACGTCTATTTTCATTCACTTTACATTGTCTGAATGAAAAAGGTCTGTACACAATTGAAAAACAACTTTATGGAAATATTCTTTTTGTAAGGCGGGCAAACGGAATCCTCCAAATTGTTGATCTTTTAACGGGTTTGCCTTTAATCGATGAAGTGATGTTTCCACGTAAATTTTTAAAATTTCACATTGAAAATCACACTCTTTATGCTTTGCACAATGACCATAAAATCTACAAATACGCGTTGCTTCTAAATGTAAAAAGGCCCAAATAATTGGGCCTTTTTTTAAAAATCAATGCACTGCCATCCGACTAGATACACGAACTGGGCGTCTTCGCTCGCTCAGTCTTTTTTCTTGCGTATCCGCAATAAGTTGAGAAACAGGATGGATCACACCGTCATCGCCGTTAATTAAGGACTTGTTCTGCTTTTCCATTTCTTTACGAATCGATTGAATCACTTTTTTTTGAATATATTGACGATGATGGATTGCGTCTTTCATAGAACCCTCCTCGAAATTTGGGTATGAAGATTTAAGAAGAGAGATAACAACCTCTCTATTATAAATTATATCACAAATCGATTTAAAAATAAAGATTTTACCATTATGGTTTTTCACACTCAATTAAGCACATAATCTATTTCCTTATAATTTATCTTCTTTAATTAAGGGGAAAATAGTTAATAAAAAATGCATTATTTATAATAATAATTTCTTTATAATAAAAACCAAAAGAACAACTATCATCTTCTATGTCACTAAGTTTTATAATTTTTTTCTCTCAGCAAATTTAAGGATCTATTATGGTAAATTTTAATCAATTCATGTTGGGCATCAACCATGCTAGCCCGGTTGAAGAATCCAAATCTTCTAAAAAGAATTTTAAGAAAAAAATTTCTGTAGAACAAGCTATCCAAGCAGTTAGCGGGAATTTTTTCAAAAAACTTATTGCACGCTTGAAATTAGCCTATAAAAATCGAGAATGGTTCAATGAAAAAAACATTAAAGCACGTGTCGCTTCTCATGATTTAAAGGATTTAAAAACACTTTCTGAATTATTTAAAACAACTTATTCAACTTCCTCTAAAGAAAATATCTCTAATTTCATGGATAAATTCGTCCTTCCCGCTAGAGACTTGAAAGCCCGAGAACAATTCATGAAAGATTTAGCCCAGAACGAACGTCCAGAAATTGCAGAGATCAACATCAAATATATTTTGCGACTCCAGGAAAAAAATATTAACGCAATAGACTTAATGAATGATGGTCGGCTCGGCGAGCTTAAGGAAGCAAAAAAAGATACTGACATTGATAACCTCATAAAAGATTTTTTAGGTGATGAATTTATTTCTACTTTGAAAGAATTTACTAATAAAATCGATTTAGACAGCAACGAATTTATTAATCTGCCTTATGTCGTTCATATGTCGTTAGAATCTCGCAAATTCCTTACGCAACTAAACAGAAATGGGATTACATTAGAGCGGATTTTTCCCGACACAATAACAACCGAAGAGATTTTAGATTTTATTTCTTGGAATGCAGCAAACAGTTTTTACGAAACGATCAAACGCTTTACGGATCAAGAAGACATTCAAATTGCGCTATTAAAATCATCCTCGAACTCTCCGGAGCGCTTACTCATTCCTGCACTCGTAAGTAGTGGAATAGCGGCCGCAGATTTTACAAATGAAATATTCCCCACTCTAAGAGAAATACTATACCAAGCTAGAGATCTTGAAGTGCAAAGGCATTTCATCAAAAAAATATTGATCGACCAACTTCCAGAGAAAGAACGAGCACGCCTTTGGCATAGTATCGAATTTTTTTTTAATGAACCATTTAAATCCAATGAAGATCTTGCGTTAATCTATCCTCTTCTAGAAGATTTTAACTTCGAAGCCGCAGAACTAATTGACAAGTATGTGAACAGAGATGAAGATGGATCGACATTGAATGACTTTGAAAAATTGAAATTTTCGTTGAATGGCCAATCCATTTTAGAAGCAATTAAAGCGTATTTGAATAATAAATAAAATAAACTCTCGATTTCAAAACTAAAGCCATATTCTCATGATTTGGGGATATGGCTTCTCTCAAAATTTTATCTATTTGGAAATCCTTTAATATTCCAATTAATATTCCAATCAATATTTTTTAAAAAATCATTTCATTCTACTCAAGACTATTTATGAAAAAAGAAGAATATGCTATGTTTATATAACTTTACTTTAAATTAAAACGTTAGGAAATACATATGGTCAGTTTTAAAGAGCAGTTTAATCATTTTCCACTAGGTGTCCCCGGCTACATGGACATCTCTAAGTCTCCTACCAAAAAGATAGAAAAAACCATTTCCTTAGAAAAAGCAATCTCTGCTGTATATGGAAATGCTTTAACTAAGCTTATTGCACGATTAAAATTAGTCTTAAAAAGAGAATGGTTCAATGAAAAAAATATTGCAAATCGAGTTAGCTCTCACAACTTCGAAGATTTAAAAAACCTTACAAGCTTGTTTAACAAAGCTTATCCAGATTCCTCGAAAATAAATAAAAAAGTCTCTCATTTTATGGATCATTTTGTCACACCTGCATTTGATTTGAAAGCTCGTCAAAAATTTATAGAAGGATTAACCGATTCTAATCAGAAATGCCAAGTTGAGGACCTTCTCAACATCGATTACATATCAAAATGCTTAGAAAAAAATATTAAAGCGATTGATTTAGTTAACATGGATGTGGATTTATTTCATCGACTTATTGATGCAAAAAATGAGCAAGATTTCAATGAAGTCATCAAGAATTTCTTAGGTCAACCTTTTTTGGATGATATCCAATATTTTACGACAGATCTTGATTTGCAAGATGCACTATTTATTCGTATGCCTACCGAATCCCGTCAGCTCATTCGAGATTTAACAGATAACGGAATAACAGTTGAACAAATTTTTGCGACTTCCCCAACAGCCAAAGAAGTGTTAGATTTTATTCATCTAAATTCAGAAAAAAATTTCTATGAAGATGTTAGTAATTTTGTTCCTCAAACAAGTCTACAAATTGGTTTATTAAAATCTCCCGCAAATTCAGCTGAGCGATTATTGATTCCAATCCTTGTCAAAAATGGGCAAACTGCTAAAGATTTAACCGGAACATACTTTTCCTTCATCGAAGACATTGTTCTTTGTGCGAAAGACTATAACGTCCAAAAGAGTAACGTTATTGCAGCAATGCTGAATAAAATTCCTGAAGAAAGTCGCAAAAGACATGAGCATACCCTCGAAGTGTTTTTTGATGATCCATTTAATCAAGACACTGATCTTGCACTCGTTATTCCTCTTATTGACAATTTTGACACAAGTCTCGCAGAGTTAATTGAAGAATACTGTACCTTTGAAGGCTATCAAAGCTTTGAAAAATTAAAAAAGAACTTAAATGGCATGTCTCTTTTAGACAAAATCAAGCAAGAATATAACAATTCTAAGCCATAAGTCCTGCGACTATACTTCTAAAAAACTGGATCCATATCCTCTAGTGAGGATATGGTCGTTCCTTATTTCATTTTTTTGCCTGCAAGCTTGACAAGCTGTTCCTGATAATTTAACATTCTTTCTCAGGAACCCCCTATTTTAAAGGAAACAATGTCACCTAATCTATTGGGAAATCTTTTTGTCGAAGCCGCTGTTGTAGGCGTTGTATGTATCGTTTTTTTAATCCTGTTTGTCGTAGCTGGAATTCGACAGATTTACAAAAATCGTGATTAAATGTCTAAAAAAAATAACTTAACAATGTTCGATGAATCTAAAGAACACTCCTCTTGGTATGCACAAGGACTTTCTTTTGAATGTACGGGATGTGGCCAATGTTGCACAGGAGCCCCTGGGTATGTATGGATTTCTAAAGAAGAAATTGCCAATCTTGCCACTCACCTTAATCTATCTTTGGACGAATTTTCTAAACGCTACGTACGCAAAGTTGGGGATCGATTTTCATTGAAGGAACATCCCAAAACATTTGACTGCGTTTTCTTAAAAGAAAATAAGTGTTCAGTCTACTCGCTTCGTCCTAAACAATGCCGAACATTCCCCTGGTGGCCACAGCTGCTCAAATCAAAACAAGATTGGGAAGAAGCCTCTATTCACTGTGAAGGGATTCGTTGCAATGCGCCCGTTGTCCCTTTCGAAACCATTCAACAGCAACTCTCGATTCAAACTTCTTCATAGCTTATGGCACACGCTCTGTCTCAAATTAGCACAACAACCTATTTAGTTGGCTCAGGAAAAGGGGGCGTAGGCAAATCGACTGTTGCGGTCAATTTAGCTGTCGCTCTTGCCAAAATAGGGTTATCAGTAGGCCTTTTAGATGCGGATCTTTATGGTCCTTCGGTTCCTATCATGATGGGCCTGCGCCGTCTAACCCCTCAATCAGAGGTAGATGCGGATGGAAAGGAAATGATTACCCCTTTTTTTAAATTTGGGGTAAAAATTCTTTCTCTCGGATTCTTCATTGAAGAAGCACGCTCCATCGTCTGGCGTGGACCTATGTTGCATACAACGATTCAAAAATTTATCCAAAATATTTTTTGGGGACATTTGGACGTTCTCCTGATTGACCTCCCCCCTGGAACAGGCGACATTCCCCTTTCTCTTTCTCAGCTGCTAACAATAACAGGAGCATTAATTGTCTCGACACCTCAAGAAGTTGCCATTTTAGACGTGATCAAAGTGATGAATGCCTTTCATCAGTTAGAAATTCCTATTGTAGGATTAATTGAAAATATGGCAGGTTTCACTGCACCAGACACTGGACATACCTACGCTCTTTTTGGCGAAGGAAAAGTCGATGACCTTGCTAGGCGATTTCAAACCTCTCTTTTAGGTCGTATCCCTTTTCATCCATCGATCCGTATTGGCGGTGATGAAGGTGTACCTGCGGCTTTTCATAGCGGCCAGGCTGGCGATCCTTTTCATTTAATAGCGCGTGAACTCTTGCAACAAAGTCCAACATATTAAGGAAGTCCATGAAACAGTCTAATGAAAAAACCGTACTTGACTCGACAACTCAAACAAATGTTACTCGTTGGCTTGAAGAAGCTTATGATGAAAATACCAAGCAAACAATCCGTCATCTCTTAAAAGAAAATCCTAAAGAAATTATCGACGCTTTTTATACAAATCTTTCTTTTGGAACAGGTGGATTGCGTGGGATCATGGGAGTCGGAACTAACCGGATGAATCCTTATACTGTAAGAGCTGCTTCTCAGGGTGTTGCAAACTACTTGCTCCAGCAAAAAGATTCAGAAGAAAAATCGGTCTTCGTTGGATATGACTCTCGCAACAATTCGCAGCTCTTTGCCGAAGAAACGGCCAGAGTTTTTGCTGCCAATGGAATCAAAACCTACCTTTGTAAGCATCTACGCCCAACTCCTTATGTCTCCTTTGGATGTCGCGACAAAAAATGCCATGCAGCCGTCATGGTAACAGCTTCCCATAATCCCCCCGAATACAATGGGTATAAAGTTTACTGGAGTGATGGAGGCCAAGTTCTCCCTCCACACGACAAAGCAATCATTGCAGAAGTTAACAAAATTATTGACCTCTCAATGATTCATCGCGTTGATTCTCTTGAGCACCCTTTGATAGTGCGCGTAGAAGAAGATGTCGATGCGGCTTATTTAAAGGCGATTGAATCGCTGCAAATGTATCCTGAAGAAAATGAAAAACACGGAAAAGAGCTAAATATCGTCTATACTAGTCTACACGGTACAGGCATTACACTCATGCCACAAGCTTTTAAAGAATGGGGATTTGAAACCATCCACTATGTGAAAAATCAGATCATTGCAGATGGAAATTTTCCGACTGTCAATTATCCTAATCCGGAAGAACGGGATGCATTATCTTTAGGCATAGAGTTGCTTAAGCAACAAAATGCCGATATTTTAGTGGCTACAGACCCTGATGCGGATCGCGTAGGGGTCGCGGTGAAACACCAAGACTCCATTCATACTTTAACGGGAAATCAAGTCGCATGCATATGCTTAGCACATGTTTGCGAAGCCCTCACACACAAAAACCAGATGCCTGAGCGCGCAGCCTTTATTAAAACGATCGTCACAACAGAGCTCTTTAAAAGCATTGTGGATGCGTATGGTAAGACATGTTTTAATGTCCTCCCTGGTTTCAAATACATTGCTCAACATATTCATGAATGGGAACAAGAGAAAAATAGCTACCAATATGTGTTTGGAGGAGAGGAATCCTGTGGTTATCTTTTGGGAACTCAGGTGCGAGATAAAGATGCGATCCTTTCAAGCCTACTTGTTTGCGAAGCTGCGCTGCATGCAAAAAGAAACAATCAAACGCTCGTGGATCTCCTAAATTCCCTCTATCAAAAATATGGTTTTTTCCTTGAAAAATTACTTTCCATGAAATTTGAGGATACCAAATCTGATAAAGAAAAAATGGCCAAAGGGATGGAAAAATTACGAGCATCCCCACCGAAATCGATCTGTGGAATAGAGGTGATCAGTATTGAAGACTTTTTAAGCTCAACCAAAACCACTCTAAAGACAGGAAAACAAGAATCAATTTCGATTCCCAAATCCAACGTCCTACTCTTTTGGCTAGAGGATGGAAGCAAAGTCATCGCACGTCCATCCGGAACAGAGCCAAAAATTAAGCTCTATTGTGGAGTTAAGAAGAAAGACTTCCATAGTGTTGAAGAAGCAACTCAAGCAGCCTCCCAATATGCGGATCAACTGCTTTCTGAAATTCAAAATATATTAAAAAAAGACATTTGATATGAACAATGATCCTCTTTTTAGAAAGACCATCATTTTTTACACCTTCAAACTGCTTAATCTCTAAAGGAACAAAATGTCGACTCCGCCCGTAACAGCAATTTCAAAATATCATGAAGCCCAATGCTTACAAATCGGCTCATCGAAGAATAGGATTAGCGTCAAACAGGCTTTGGCATGCTTGGACTCTAATTTTTTTATTAAAACGTTGCATATCGTGATTTGTTTTTTCCAAGGTAAAGGCCTTGTCAATAAAAAGTGCATAGTCAAGTTGTTAAACGAAACGGATTTAGCAACTCTCAATAAAGTTAACTATCTTTTTGCAAAGGCGAAGAAGTTAGCGGAACATCATAAGGACAATACGACAGAGGCGAATCAAAAAAAAGACGCATTAAAATTTTTGCAATCTAAAGAAAAGAGCTCACAAACTTTTCTTAGTCGGATACAAGATGCTTATCTTTTTAAATTTTCTCAAGAAGAGGAACTCTTAACATTTTGTCAAAACCTCCCGACTGAAAAAAAGCAATCTGTCATCACGTTAGCTCAAAAGGGTATAACTGCGGAATATCTCATTAAGAAATATGGTATCACCGTCGAAGATTTATCTTCTCGTATGAAAGACAAAGACCACTTCTTTAAAGAAATTAACGAAGGGCTAGAGAAGATTTATTCCCCTCAAGAGCTATCTATTAAAAATTTTGTAGAAGAATTAAATGAAGGGCTTCTTCCCTCATTTGTTCCTAAAAGTACAAGAGCAGATCCCAAAAAAATCAAATCTGTGACAATTTCAGATACAGAGTTGCAAGTGACTTTTTTAACTAACGAAGATCCTCAAATGCTTACAATAAAGAATAAGATCTTCGATGGCATAACTCATTTAATTTGTTTGGGATACCCTCCTGAGCTTCTACTTACGCCTTACAGCCCCAATACAAATGAAAGCGTTCACATGATCGACGCCATCTTTGTTTCCCAAAATATCATCAAGAAAACGTTTTTAATTAAAAACAATACGAATAAAGCTTCTCCAATTGAAAAAAAGATCACTTTACTGGCCTTTTTGAACTGGCCAGAATCTGGAACCCCCAATTTTGAGGAATTTCAAGCCTTTATCAAAATGGAAAGGGAATTAGAACAAAAGACACCCCTGATCATCGCCACAAGAAATTTGGCACAGGTGGGAATTTATGCACTGGCTAACTACTCTAAGGCTGATGACAAACATGCACACACCATTCATCGCCATATTGAAAAAATTAGTAAAAAGCTTGGAACTGCAGCTGCGCCCAAAACAGCTGAAGAGATCGGATTCGTGTATGCCTTACTCAAAAACGACTCGCTATCCTTCGAAGAAGCCTCATTACTCAAAAATTCTTCCAAAGCACAAACATTCAAAGAACTAGCCCAAGCCCTCTTTAAATTCTTTAATCCTGAAGGAGAGGCGACTCAAGAACAATTGAAAGAAATAAAATCGACACTGAAGACCTTGGGAATCAAAAAAAATAATTTTCAAAAAGACTGTAGCGAATCCCTTGCAATTCTGGCACACATTTACAAAGAACAAATTTTTCTGAATGAACTTGAAGCACATCTACATACGCAAGCCATGGATTTAGGATGGACGCTCAGTGATGATTTTGACGATTCAAGATTCTTAAGCATCCCAGAAATTAGGAAAGCCGCATTTGAAAAGTTATATGAGAAACATGCAAATGTATTAAAAGAGCTGGAAAAAAAGATTTTTTTCGATATCAAAGATAAAGCTGCTTTAGCTGTTCAAAAAGCTCTTCTTCAAAAAAATTTGACCCATACAGCATTTGCTAATGAAATTCTCTCCTCACCATCAGCTCAACAAAGCTTACTCAAATTGCTATTCCATAACATTTCTTATGTAGAGCTTTTGCAGCTTTTTGAAAAATTCCAATCCAAACTTGTTGTTGAAGCTGCCATTGTCGAACCTGAGCTTTTTGTGGACCTAGACACAAATCGAAATCTTGATCTCTGGGCTATCTTTACCAGACCTAGCCGATTTTCGGAAATTCTACGGACCTTAATCACATTAAGAGATGAGTCATAATGACTTAAGAGAGGCGGTTGTTATCGCCTCTCAGATCTTCAGCGCAAGTTCCATGGATTAAGGTATGGTTATTTTTGAAGGATTTGGCAGATCAGGTAGACTACTGGTTGGAGCCTTAGGATGCTTGAAATATCGATCAGATCTACTCTGTATTTTCAGCACCAATTTGTTCCAGAATACCAAAAATGCCCCCGTGCAAATGGGTCGTGCAACGAATAATTTCTACTTTGTCATTGCGAAAGATCAATTCAGCTTCCTCAATGGGAAGTGAAAAGCGAGCTCCGGATGGAGGGTAAGTTTTAAAGCCTGGAAAAGGCAGCTTTAAAGGACCAGTATGTGTACCCGTAACACCTAAATCAATAAATATCTTCTTATTTTTCTCTTCTATTTTTTTTACTTTAAAAGAAAGATCGGGAAATGCTTGATGGATTGCTTGCTGAAAAGCAACGGTCTCGCCTTTATCAAAAGGATCTGGAAGAGAGCCATAAAATTTGAAATCATCGTCTAACATTTCAAATACATCAAACCATCTCCCTTCTTCCATGGCATTAAGAAATCCGATTGCTTTTTGCACGTGTTCCATATCACCCTCTAAGCATGCTTTTTAAATTTTCGAGAAGGCCGAATAAGCAAGAAATTTGCATCATAGGTCAATACGCCTAAAAGAATCGAACAAATTGTCCTGTCCACACCCATACTATACTTTAAGTCATATGAATAGGGATTTCTCACAAAGGGATCGGCAATTAAGATCTGTTTTTTTTGATTATCATATCCGAAAAGTACCACAAAATGCCCTTCTGGTTGACCCAAAATATCATCTTGTTGACTTGAAGCTCCAATCTCACGACAACTATGGTACAAAAATGTAGAACTTAGTCCTGTTAAGATAGGAACCCCTTGTCTTAAATAATGGCGAATCAAGCTACGTGACAAATCTCGAAAGCGAATTTTTCCGCCAAGACGCAAAAACTCGAGATATGCATTTGTCGCAATTTGAAGCTTTTTATTCTTTTTAGCATCCGCCTGTGCTTTAAGTTTCTGAGCTAATTGAATATTTGATAAAGGCTTTGGCTCAAACCACGTCGGATCAAAAACTTGTAAATTATATGTATAGATCGTCGCATCATAGCCCCGTTTTAAGGCATGGCAGGCTAATAAAACGGCTAGCGTCCCTCCTTCTTCAAGCGAAGGGACCTCTTCAATAACTTTTGGGAGTGGCACTTCGTCGCCATAGTAATGGTAAACCGCTTGCAGGCAAGTAGGACCGCAAGTGACTTCATTGGGCTGGGGAAGCATATTTATTGAAAGCTTTTGTTTCATAATCCTGCCTATCGTTATTTCACGATATGTAAATAATTAATTTAATTCAAGCACTTGCCTTAAAGAAAAAAGCAAACTCTCTTTAAGGCTTTTCCACTTTGATTTATAATCCACAAGTCCTTGATTGACTTCTAATTCGATTCCTAGGTACGTCTCATCTCCCCATTTTTTACGCAAAAAACTTGTCAAGCCATCCGCTTTACCTAGATATGGATAGTTCATTCTGATCCGCATTTCTCCGTTCAATTTTTTTTGCAAGCTCTGCTTCCATTGTGTCGCAAAAACTTTTTCCTTTTTACGTCTCGAATCGTACAACAATCCAATCTCTCCTTCTCTCTTTATCCCATCTAAA
Organism: Parachlamydia acanthamoebae; assembly: GCF_000875975.1. Lineage (NCBI taxonomy): Bacteria > Pseudomonadati > Chlamydiota > Chlamydiia > Parachlamydiales > Parachlamydiaceae > Parachlamydia > Parachlamydia acanthamoebae. The sequence continues at coordinate 109,492 of NZ_BAWW01000003.1, forward strand.
GCAGGAGTAAAAGAATGAACAGACAGATGCAAAACTGGACCTCGTTGCATTTTTTTTAAAAGCTCTTTTTCAACCTGCAGGCGGTAAGGAAGGTAATACTCTTGAAGGAGCATCTCTTTCTCTTCTTTCGAGAGATGCTGGGTCCATTTTGAGAATAAATGTGGATGATGCAGTGAACGATTAAGCTCCACAAGCAAACGGGTTGTCGTACTAAAGACAAGTGGAGAGGAAAGCTGGCTGGATAAAAATTCAGCCAATTCTAATGCTCCCCTGTCATAACCTCTATGAGAAGCCAAAGCAGCATCGGCCTTTTTAAAACACGATTTCCAATGCAGAGGAACTTGGTTTCCTCCATGTTCACATGTCATCATCAAATGCATGGCATTCCTACTTTTCACTAAGGGCTCAAAAATAAGGTTCCGTTTTCCAGATTTTGACAGAGATAGCGGTATGTTTCTTCCAGCTTTTTGTGCGAAAAATTAGATCCTAAAGCCTTGAGTATACGTGTCGAAAGTGTGCCATGCATCAAGATATGATGAAGAGCCTGATCCTCTTTATAACCAACTTGTTCGATTAAATGGCCCCATAATTCCTTCGCTGTACATGTCGAAGATTTAGTCCAGCCAAAAACTTTTAAAAACTCGGCATCGTGAATTTCCGCATATTCACCATTCTTAATTCCATCTAATAGAATCCCTTTCAAACGTTCTTCATGAAATTGATGAAGTTTTTCTAGTGGAAGCCATCTTTCTTGGGTCAAATGTCTAATAACTTCAGCAATTGCTCGACTGATTGCGACGTCTGCCTTAGGACATTCTTGCACATCGATTAAGCGGATTTCAATCGCATTTCGATTAAATCGCGTAATAGCCCCCCTCGCATTTAACCATTCATGTTGCAATGTTTTTTCGGGATCAAATTTGGCTATATCTTGATAAATACGATCGAAGATTTTGGTTTTATAATCATCAAAAGAGAGGCAAACTTCTGGAATGATATGAGCGGTAATAGAAGGAATTTTTGCAGAATTTGATTGGTAGACATTTAGGCGAGTGTCGTAGAAACCCGTTGTTTTTCCTTCTACAATGGGAGAGCTTGCTGCAAGGGATGGAATCAATGGCAAAATCATTCGAATCGCCGCATGCAAGCGCACAAATTCCTCTTCATTTCCAAATGGGAGATTGAGGTGATTGCTTTGCAAATTGGACCACCCATGCCCCTGACAATTAAATATGCGATTAAAAGCCGCATAGATTTCTTTATTGTCATATGTCCAAAGCTTCATTTCGCGATGAGGATCCATCCATGGATGCATGGCTGTGGGCATGAGCATCCCATTAAATGCCTCAAGATATTTGTTAATATCTTTCACTTCACGCTGAAAGTCCGCGTGAATTTGGTTGAGCTTGGATGTGGGCTTTGTAGTTTTGAGCTCCAAAACATGCAAGGCAAGTTCGTTCGACCATCCAATAGGCTCTTTCTCGTAATCTCCGCTATACTCTCCAAGCATCCGATATAAAAGCTGGTCTGTAATCGGCAGAATATTCAGATTTTCTCGGTCTACAATCATGTATTCTAACTCGACACCAAACACATCAAATAAATGCCAGGTTGTGCGAGGAGATTCTTCTTTCGGTGGAGCTGACATAATTACAATCTTCTTTTTTGTTTTTCAATTCGATGTAAAATTGTCGAGATAATTTTGTGATACAATTCCTCTTGTAACACAAGGTCTTCAACGCCTGCATCAATACTCGGATTGTCGTTCACTTCAATGACATAGCATTCTTTGTCAATTTGTTTCAAATCTACCCCATAAAGACCATCCCCGATTAGCTTGGCAGCTTTTAGAGCTGTTCGAATAATCTGTTTGGGTGCTTGGCTGACAGGAATTGTTTCATATTTCCCCGTCACAGCTCCCCCTTTGCAGGAATGGTTGTAAATTTGCCAATGATTACGGGCCATGAAATATTTACATACGTACAAAGGCTGTCCGTCAAAAATGGCAACACGCCAATCAAAATCGGTAGGAAGAAATTCTTGCGCAACCAGAAGGTCTGATTTCTCCATCAGTGAACTACAAACCTGAGTAAATTCCTCTTTGCTGCTGACTTTCACAACCCCTTGAGAAAAAGCACTGTCAGGTTGCTTGATGACAAATGGAAAAGACAGTGTCGTCGCAACCTCTTCTAAATTATCCTTATGCACAATAATCGTTTTTGGAGCAGAAATCGAGTAACGCTCCAAAAGTTCGGTCATATAAACTTTATTAGAGCATCTCAGAATCGATTCTGGGTCGTCAACAACGACTAAACCTTCCGCAGCGGCTCTGCGTGCAAACCGATACGTGTGGTGATTCACGTTGGTGGTTTCTCGAATCAACAAAGCATCAAACTCGGCAAGTCTTCCGAAATCCTCTTTATGAATGATTTCCGTGCTCATACCCAAAGAATCAGCAGCTTTGATAAACTTTTGAATGGCTTTTTCATTAGATGGCCCGTACTTTTCTTCTGGGTTGTATAAAATGGCCAGGTCATAGGTCTTGCTGCTTTTTTTAGGAGCGATCGTTTTACGCCCCAGAAAAAAATCACGCGCTTTCTCTAATACAAAGTCATGATGCTCTAAAGGGATCTCATTGCCAGAGATTGTTCCGATTGAAGCTAAACACCACTTTTGGGAATCCCGATGAAATTGCGCTTGAAGAAAGGGAGCTTGGAATTCTTTAAAGAGATGCGATGACAGTCTCTCATATTTTTGGGCGACATTTTTTCCAAAATAAATGCTTAACGTAAAGCGATTTGAATGAATCGTTTTTAAACTTTTTTGAATCAGCTCATCTAATTCTTGAGAAACAAATCGAATCATCGCTGAAGATTTGAAATCTTGCATAGCCAGCAAGCTGGGTTGCGGTTTGTGCCCTCTTGCCGTGGCAATCAAAGTCACGTAATAGCCAATTGTCTGATAGCGATATGAACGACACAGGTTAAAAATACGGGCATGACGCATTTTACTATAGGCCGGATCCATCAAATAGGTCTTAGCTTCGACGACTTCAATTTCAGGGATATCAAGTGGCCAATCTTTTAGGTTATTGACGACAACAAAAATCTGCATAAAACCCTTTCGTTTAGATAGATAATGGGTGAAAAGTAGCTTTGTTTTTTGACTCTTCCCTTTATTTATTTTTTTAGTATTTCAGAAAGAGAAATGCAATCAAAATTTCAAAATAAAAATTCGGATAAAAAGAAATGACTGAGCAACAAAATTAAAAAAGAAAAAAAGAAAAGCACTCCGTAAGGAGTGCTTGATAGAATGGAGAATTAAGACTGAGCTCCCGCCATTTGCCCTTTAATAGCAAACAGTTGTGCATAAAGCTCATAAACTTTCCTGGCTATTTCGCCACATTTTTGCGTTTTCTCAACAGATGTTTGTGTCCGATCGCTCAATTTGTTTTTCATTTTATCCAAATCGAGCTCAAGAATCACTTTTTTAGCATCGCTCGGAGTATTTGCAACACCTTGAAGGGCCCCAATTCCTTGTCCAAATGCGCCTAATGGAGTGGCAACAGTTCCTGCCGCAGTTAAAAAATTAAAAATCTTACCACTATCACCAATAATTTTAACTGCCTGAAAGGCTCCACCGGCTACTGGAGCAAGCCCTACCGCTCCAGACCCGATCGTTAACACTGCCGAAGCAACCGAGGGAGCGATTCTCTTCCAATTATCAATCGTATCGCGGATTTTAATCCCTTGATACTTAATCTCAAGGAGGGTGTCTTGACAATATTGATTGTCAAAACGCGCACTTTTGCGAAACATGAACATCAAAACGCTTAAAGCCAGATTTAGCAATCTTTCATCATTTGGATTTCCATCAGCTAGCTCTCGACGGAGCTGCTCGCCTAATTTTTCCAGATAAACTTCAATTGGATCATGCAAATATGGATTCCCATTTTCGTCCACTAAAGGACTTCCATTGGCGACCTCATGGTCATGGACATCCACATGGTCATTTAAGTCTCTTTTTCTAAGATCTGTGTGTGGCATGTTGTGCCCTCCTTAAACGTCTATTTTTAAAGCGCGTTGACGCTGCTTCAAAAGCTTAATCCGTTCACCCCAAGAATCTTTGACTCGATTGAGTGAATCTTGAAGTCCCCGAATATAAAATTCCATTTGCTTATTATTTTGATGACGATCGAGTGAAACTCCATACATTTCACTGATGAGTTTCCGATTCTTATGTTGGAGAATGGCTTGCGTAAGTTCGGTTGATCCTTTTCCTAGACTGACTCCCGCCTGAAGGGCCCCTGCAATAACCACTAACACAGCACTTGGAGGGAACGCGATCATCATGACGACGCCTCCAACAGAACTAGCCATCATGCAGCCAGTCAAAATCCCATCTAGCCATTTGATTATTTTCGCACTCTTCTTACGCGCATTTTTATCGTCTAAAATGCTAAAATAGGCTTTTTCAAGCTCTTTATTTGTCTTTACGGAAATGGAAACTAGTTTGGTTAAAATTTTCAAATTTTCTTGGGCAAGCTCTCCCTCTACATGCATCAAACGCATAAATTCTTTATGCAAATAAGCTTCTTCGGCATTGAGATCTACTTCCTGTTTTAAAGAGGGGTCACCAGAATCGCTATCACTGCCATTTTGTTGAGATAAATCTTGTTTTGCCTCAATAGGTTGAAAAAGCGAGCGCGTGACAATTTTATTTCCATTGGGGTCTTCTTTTGTATGCTCGTGCCCATCTTCATTCGTTTCTTTAATTTGATAGAGTAAATGATCGACAGCAGCCAGAGTTTTCTGTAAGGCATGCACATCAAAGTGATCTGGTGCTTGGAGACGGGGACATGGAGAAATCGGCTTGGAAGGCATTTTAGGGGCATCTTCCTCTTCTTCCTGTTCTTCCGAAGCAATTTTTAACGTTTGAACGGGCTTAGCCTCTGGCGTATAAAATAATCCCAAAAACCAGTGCACATAATCGTAAACTTTCCCTAAGACAGCGGAATCCTGCTTTTTAGGCTGCTCAGGCGCAAAAGGAAGTTCTTCTGGCTTGATTTCTTCTTCTTCTTCAAAAGGAGCCAGCGATTGAATCGAACTCACATAGTATTCGGATTCGGGCACGGGTGGGGTATTTTTCCCCAATATATCCTTAATACGGAATGGATTTTGTCGTAAATCTAAAGATGTTGTAGGATTAAGCTTTGGAACAACCATTTTGATCTCCTGCCTCTTTAAGATATTTTTCCCATCCTGTACGCATTAATTCAATATGATTGAGGAGTGGGTGTGGCGTATTTTTGTGTTTAATCGCAATTTCTTCAGCCGCATCGAGAGCTTCAAATCCTTTTTGGATTTGATTGAGGAAAAAAAAGCATTCAGCAGCATAGAAAGAGATATACGGATCGTCAATATCTAGCAATGCTGCAAAAGAATAAGCTTCAAGTGCAAGCGTATAGTTTTTTTGAACCTGAAACGTAGCCCCCAAGCCCATCCAATTTTTTTTGGAATGTGGATCTACAGCTGTCAACAGCTGAAAATAATGGTGCGCCGTTTCATACTTGCCGTGCATATAAAATGCATAAGCAGAACCATACAAACACGAAAGAATCTCCTCAGAGAGAACAGGTCTTTCGTTTAGCTCATTTTTATTGATAAAATCAGAGATCTGCCCGAGAGATTCCTCTAGCTTTTCCACCTGACTTTGAGTTTCAGAGATCATCATGGCTTTTACCCGCCTGCAATCTTGCGCGCTTTATTGATTTTATCTTCGTGCAAGGGTTTTAAAATACTTCTTGCCATTTGATACGTCTCATAACGATCATTTGTCAAGCGCGTAATGGTTTGCATTTGCATTTCGTTTTGAATATTTTGGTCTTCGATCGTCATCCGAATGTTTTCAACGAGACGATCCCTTTCATCTTTTTTAAAAGATTGCTTATTTTCTGGGATACTCACACCAATTTGCTTGGCTTCTTCTAAAAGCTTTTTTAATTCTTCATTTTTTGAACAATCAAATTCACCTTTAGAATTGGTCGCATTGTTGATATTTTGCAAAAGTTTGTGCAGTGTGCTTACTTCCCCTTGCCGTTTTTTTAGGCTAGAAAATTCTTTGATTGTCTCTTCTTTCAATTGCCGAAGTCTCTCGGTATTGATTAAGAGAAGCAAGGACTCTAAAGACAGATGCTGAGGATCAACATCCTCTTTGTTCTCTATCGCTTTAGATAAGACCTCAACAACAGCTTGCTGACTTGGCATCTTTTCCTCCTGAAGCAATTTAAATTAATAAGGTGCTTATTAACTGGCTATTAATTTAAATAGCCTGTTTGCTTTGAAAATGAATCATATCAATGCGCTGAATTTAGGTAAAGGTATCTAAGAATTCATTATTAAAGAGCAAAAGGCCGAATCTGCACTGCCATCCGCAATCTAGATAGTTAAATACCTACGTATTTAAGATGAAATTAAAATTAGTTTATCCCCCCTTCAGCAGCTTGATTATTATTTTCTTTTTATCTAGTGTGAAATAAATGGCTTTACTAAGGAATTCTTATGCCCATGCCTGCTTTTTTTTTTCGCATTCTAGGCGCGACACTTCCTCTTGCTTCACCTCCTTCTGTTCCGTCAGATCACCCTATTCTGGAGAGGAATGCTTCGTCAACGATTTCTGAACCCGCCAAAAATATGCCCGCTGACCAGTCCACCATACCAGAGACAACGGCTGATGAAGATCTGCAAAAAGGAGCTCTTTATTTTTACGGAAAAGGTGTTCCTCAAGATTATGCTGAGGCGTTCAGGTGGTATAAAAAATCAGCCGACCGAGGAAATCTTGAAGCCATGACCCTGTTAGGCAATATGTTTATCTTGGGTGAAGGTGTTCCCAAAAACTATGACACAGCTTTTCAATTGTTTAGCTCGGCCGCACAATCAGGCTATTCTCTGGCACAAAATAATCTCGCAACGATGTACGAAAATGGATGGGCAGTAGAACAAGACATTCCTAAAGCTCTTGAATTATACCGACAAGCTGCCGAGCAAAAAAACCCTTTTGCTCAAGCGAATTTAGGCCGATTTTACGAAAACGGGATTGGCGTAGAAAAAAATTTAACTGAGGCATTCAATTACTACCGTGAAGCAGCGGATCAAAATAACCCACAAGGCTTAAATGCAGTGGGTCGGTTCTATCTCGAAGTTTTAAATCCTAAAGATTACAACAAAGCTCTTGAATATTTTCAAAAAGCAGCCAAATTAAAGTATGTACACTCAGAGAACAATTTAGGAGTCATGTACGAAAATGGATGGGGCATTCCTTCCAATATTTCAGCCGCACTCGCTGCGTACAAGCAAGCAGCCGACCAAGGAAATCCTTATGCACAAGCTAATTTAGGACGCTTGTATGAAAGTGGGAAAGGAGTTCAAAAAGATTATACAGAAGCGATTCGGTGGTACCAAAAAGCAGCTGATCAAGGTCTTGACATTGCACAAAATGACCTTGGACGTATGTATCAATATGGATGGGGTGTGCCCCAAGATTTCCAGACAGCCCTGAAATTTTACCAAATGGCTGCCAAAAATGGACTAGGCTCTGCCGAGACAAACATCGGTGTCATGTATGAAAACGGGATTGGGGTCCAAAAAAATTACGAGCAGGCTTTTAATTGGTATCAGAAAGCAGCTGACCATGAGAATCCAGAAGGACAATACAACTTGGCTCTAATGTATGAAAATGGCAGAGGCATCCAACCCAACCTACAAACGGCCGCCCAATATTACCAATTAGCTGCCAGTCAAGGATCAAGTTTAGCCCAAAATAATTTGGGTGTATTTTATTTAACAGGAAAGGGAGTCGAAAAAGACTTAAAACGAGCCTTTGATCTCTTTACACAAGCCGCCGAGAGTGGACACCCCGTCGCAGCTAGCAATTTAGGTCGCTTATACGAAACTGGCAGTGGTGTCCCACAAGATTATTTAAAAGCTTTATACTGGTATCAAAAATCTGCAGAACAAAATGATCCTCTCGGGTTATACTATTTGGGGCGACTCTACATAAACGGCTTAGGTACACAAAAAAAAGGACAAGAAGGGTTAGATCTTTTTAAAAGAGCAGCTCGCCTTGGAAATCCTCAAGCTCAAGCTGAGTTGCAAAAGCAAAATTTAAGTTGGTAAGAGGTTAACATGGGTATTTTAATTGCAATTTTGTTAAATACAATCGCTGTTTTTGTTACAGCTCAAATTCTTCCCGGGGTACGCCTGGATAATTTTAGTACGGCACTTGTCGTCGCCGTTGTTTTGGGAGCCATCAACACATTCATTCGACCCATTATTTTTCTTCTGACCTTACCGATTAATATTTTAACGCTCGGTCTATTCACTTTTGTGATTTTAGGCTTACTTGTTTTGCTTGTAAGTGCCATTGTTCCAGGCTTTCATGTGGATGGCTTTTGGTGGGCTGTAGCCTTTTCTCTTGTTTTAGCCGTCATTAATAGCGTCATCTCTTCTTTTGTGCCCTAATCATTGCAATTCTTCGATCCGTTTAATCCCTGTTTTATCAAGGATTAAGCGGAACTTTTTTAATTCTGCTTGTTTTTTGTTTTCTCCGATCTGATATGTGTTTTTCAAGATAATGTTCAAATGATAAACCTTGGGCAACAGCGTGACTCCGACCTGATGTGTTTCGGGATCCACTGTAATGTATTGATAATAAGGATTCGAAGCTTTGCGTAAAAAAGAATCGATATTAAACCGAAAAAGGTTGTGGAGTTCATGCCTCCGATTTTCCACGTGGCCATGTTTTCTCTGAACATTTACAACTTTCTTATAATAAAACACAGTTTCAGGTCGCTTGAAGGACTCTAATGTTGAATGAAAACCCTTATTGCGCACTTGAACAATTTCGGATGGCACACTCTTTGAATCCACAAATGTGAAGGACTCTCGAATGGTGCCTAAAATTTCTTCTCGACTTCTAAAACGAATTTTGGTGGTGTAATCAGGAAACCATTTCAACGTTTGTCGATAGGACAAGGTTTTTAATCCTTCTTTTAAACGGTCTTTCAAAATGTAAAATGCCACAGTAATCAGAACAAACGGGAATGAATTGATGACAAAAACATTTCCTCCCCAAATAAATAAGAGAAGGTAGAAGAACATGGCGATACCAGCCGAAAAACTTCCAATTAAATTTTTAATAGCTGAATCGGATGAAAATCTTGTGACCTCCGGGAAAAGGGCTGTCATCACAAATTTTTTCGATAAATTATTTTGATAGGAAATAAATTCATTCTTCAAGCTATCTGGCTTATTGGGCTCGGGTTCCTGATTCCTTTCCTGCCTTCTTTTCTTTTCCTGTAGAATGAAGTCACATAGCTCTGCATCAAGCTGCGCAAACTGGGCATTTTTTGAAAAACGAACCTTCTCTAAGAGAACGGTTAAATAATAATTGATTACATTACTCACAAACTCTTCAACATACGCAAAATAATCCAATGTGACAGGCTGCACGGGTAAAACGCTATACTTTTTTTGCACACTTAAATATTCTTGAATCAATTGATCAAGCCCTCGCATAAAGGTTTCTAGTTCTTCCTTTACACTCTCGCCCTGCACTCCTGACCGATTTGCGTCTAATTGAAAACTTAAAGCTTTTACTTTTTGGCGGATCGAACTGCGCACAATGTTGCCAAACAGTTTCAGTTCATCCTCAATTTTCTCTTCATTCAAATTCTTATCCATCGCCCACGTCTTTAACCGTGTAAGCGGAGATCGCGCGTCGTGCATATTCAGCAACTGCTCAATGGTAAACACAGGCGTTTTGAAACGCACTAAATTGGTTTGATCTTGATAAAACTGCTCGCGCGTATAGGTTTCTTTATTGACTTGAAGAGAGTTTGGAATAAAAAAATAGAATTCTTGCGTTTGCGTTGTCTCATCCATATCGGGATGAGAATAAAAATTGGATTTGATTTCAAATTGCAGCTGATCTCGAATCCGTAGGGCTTCCCCTTTGTCAAATTCCTTCAAGAAACTCTCCATGGAACCCTCTTTAACATCGAGCCTTTTTTCTTTACCATTATGAGAACGACCTATTTTGTCAAGGGAGTCTCTTTATATGTTTATTATTATCACTTTCCTCCATATAATCTGGCGACAGAACAAAGCATGTTGGCTTTACCTATTTTTACTGAAGGAGACTTTAGATGACATACGCCGCAAGCCCTAGTTTTTCCATCCATTTTGCAGCATCCCCAGAAAAAAATAGCTTTTTTAAAACTATTGAATCTGCTGCCGATTTACATGGCCGCAAAGCATGCTTGATTAAATTAACCTTACTTCCTTTTCAACTCGGACAAGCAACTTTTAATTTTGCCGTTCAAGCCATTAAATTAGCTGGACTTACACTCATTCTAAGTGGTGACTACTCACAATCTCTTACAAATCTCTACTGGAAGACTTTAGTCGATTTTAGCAAAAGTGCCATTCGCCTCGCTGTCCGCATTGTGCAAACTGTAGGCTATGTTTTTGGATATTCAGCCGGCTTGCTTATTCATCCATGCATTGGACGATGGGTTGAAAAACATGTGGATCGGCTAAATGTTTTGAAATTTCATTCTTTTTCTAAAGACCTCAAACGCTTTTTTAGCAAGCAACATGGGAATCCCAGTTACTGCCATCACTTTTTTGGTTCCTATTTCCCCGGGGGAACTTTCACACAAAAGGCAGGAATCCCCGAAAAACCAGAGAAAGAAAAAGAGGGAATATTCTACGAACCAGACTTTTCTCATGCAGAGGATTTCCACCGCATTTTGGGAATTCACCCAGATAACTGTAAACCTGAAAGCAATATCACCAGGCGTTTTAAAAAGCTTTCCCTCCTGTATCACCCAGATAAAAATCCTGGTAATCCTGATGCCGAAGAAAAATACAAGATGATCACTAATGCGCGGGACAAATTAAAAGCTAACCCGCGCTCTCGGACATCATTTACATCTAAGGAACCTTTACATTCTACTGATCATTCCACCACTACAACTTCCCTGGACAATCCTCCAGACATCGTCATGCCCACCCAAGGCCTTTCGGAAGAAGATTTTGTTAAACACGCAGGGAAAACGCTTTTTGAAATTTGTGTATTGAGTGAAATTCCCCAAATAGGCACTCAGAAAGTCCAAGATAAATATCGGGATTTGATCGAAGCAATTGATACTTACAAGACAACGCATTCTGCACTTGATTTGAAACTCCGCAAGCAGTTGGATGAAATTGTAGAGCTTATTCGCTTTCATGAAACCTTTATTAAAGATTTTACCCTCTCCCCTACCATGCTTTTTCTCGGTAGACAAGATCCAAGTATTCTGCAAAAACAGATCGACGACTTAGTCAAAATAAAGCCCAAGCACCTCAAAAACTTCAAGCGGTTGCCCGAAAATTCAAACGTCGCTTTAGCAAACCTCATTTTAAGCTATCGCTATTATGAAAAGGTTTCCGCACTGTACCTTTTAATTGCGCATCACTATTACCAGCAAAAAAAACAGTCCATGGGCTATTATAAGGTGCGAGACTATCGAGAACATGTTGCATCTGAGTTTTTTCAATACCACAAAGTCATCATTAACACAAAATGTAAGGACAAACTTTTTCAAGGATATGCACAAAAAGATCCTAGCCATCCTGCTCCGCTTTATTTAAGCTATTGTCAGTTCTTTTTGAATGATTTAACTGAGTCTGCTCGCCAAAATTCCCGCAGAATGCTTACTGGGGGAGATTTTCTTAAACTAATGCTGTTTTCCAAAATTTTAATCTAAGAGGTTGCAATGGGAAATAAACCAAAAATTTTAGCTTTTGCTGGAAGCCTAAGAAAAGATTCTTTCAATAAAAAATTGGTCAAAATTGCGATAGAAGGAGCCAAACACTCGGGTGTAGAAGTCACTTATCTAGACTTAGCAGACTACCCACTCCCCTTATATGATGGCGATTTAGAACAAAGACAAGGCCTTCCAGACAATGCTAAAGCCCTCAAAAAAATCTTTCTTGCACACCAAGGTTTTTTAATTTCTTCTCCCGAGTACAATAGCTCGCTTCCAGGAACATTTAAAAATATGATCGACTGGGTGTCTAGACCTTCGCCCGACGAGCCTGAATATTTAGCTCCCTATAAAGGGAAGGCGGCTGCCATTATGAGCGCTTCACCGAGTCACTTGGGAGGGCTTCGCGGATTGGTCCATCTTAGAGCCATGCTGGAAAATATTTTCATTTATGTGTTACCTGAGCAGGTTTGGATTGCACATGCAGATGAAGCTTTCAATGCGGATGGACAATTAAAAGATGTAAAAGAGCAACAAAAAGCAATTCAAGAGGGAAAGAACCTCGCGGATTTTGTTTTGAAATTACACGCTCCTTTACCTGAGGGTTCTCACCTGTGAGAGAATGTGCCCTAGGTATTGTCTTTTCTAAAGATCGATCTAAAGTACTTTTAATCAAAAGACGTGATATCCCCATCTGGGTTTTACCAGGAGGGGGAATTGATGATCACGAGACTCCAGCCGATGCGGCTGTACGTGAAGTCTTTGAAGAAAGCGGCTTGCGGGTTAAACTTATACGAAAAACGGGAGAATATGCTCCCGTTAATCTTTTAACTGCGCGCACGCATGTCTATGAATGTTATCCAATCGGTGGAACTCCACAAAGTGGAGATGAATCTCTGGAAACCGCTTTTTTTGCTTTAGATGAACTGCCAAAACCTTTTTTAGAGCTGCATCTTGAGTGGATCGCGGATGCTCTCTTAAATCGTTCTCACGTGATTGAAAAGCCAATTGCATCCGTCACTTATTGGAGAGTGGTGAAGTTTTTCTTTCTCCACCCTCTCATTGTTCTGCGTGCTCTGTTTGCAAGAATCGGTTTCCCCATTAATTCTTAATGGTGATGGTGGTGGGCATGTGCATGATCATGGTCGTGATCGTGTGCATGGTCGTGATCCGTCGCATCTTGCTTCTTCGCACGTTCTCTCGCTTCTTCCCATTCTTTTAATTTCAGCTGTTCCATTTTGCACTCATATCCTTCAACGTGGAATAACAACTTAAATTTTTCCCACTGATCTTGGAAATTCTTAACCATTTTGATATCGATATTTTGCTTAATTCCCACAATCAAAAAGAGTAAACGGTGAGCCATCACCACTTTCTTGGTTGAATCTTCTTCATCTGGTTTAATTTTTTGCTGTAGGAAATAAGTGGTAATCAATTCTGAGACTTTATTCGATTCTGTCTCTTTTGTCATAATCCAGCGAACAAATTCATTCTTATCGTGTAGTGTCGTAAATTTGTTATCTGTCAGGACCGTGATCCCTTTGACCATCGTTTCCACATACTGATCGATCTGATCGTAAATCATGTTATCGTGGTAGATTCCACATGGCATTTGGCAATGGGAATAAAGGGGTGATCCCCAAGCGAGCAAAGCAAAGATTCCTGAAGCTAATAGATGTTTTTTTATCATTGTGCGTTTCCTGTCTTTAATTTCAAAAGAGTCATATCGAATATCAAATGAGCTTTTTACCTGAATGTTAAAAATTACTCAATAGATTCCCTCTTCCTTTCAAAAAAAAGAAGATTCACACAACCACTAGCCTTTTTATAGAAAGCATGATAGGATTGTTCTACTTAAATCAAGTTTCACGAAGGTAAGAGTATGAGTATTAAGCCCGATCATTGGATCAGAAAAATGGCAAAAGAACATGGAATGATTGAGCCATTCACCGATCAACAAGTCCGTAACACAGATAATGGTACTAAAGTTGTTAGTTTTGGTTTGTCTAGCTATGGGTATGATTTACGTGTATCGGATGAATTTAAAGTCTTTACAAACATTCATAACACGATCGTTGATCCTAAAAATTTTGAAGATAATGCATTCGTTTCTTTACAAACACCCGAATGCATTATCCCGCCAAATTCTTTTGCTTTGGCACGCAGTGTCGAATATTTCCGTATTCCTCGCAATGTTCTCACAATTTGCATCGGCAAATCCACTTATGCACGCTGCGGAATTATTGTAAACGTCACCCCATTCGAGCCGGGCTGGGAAGGATATGTCACATTAGAAATTTCAAATACAACGCCACTACCAGCTAAAATTTATGCTAATCAAGGCTTGGCCCAAGTGCTATTCTTTGAATCTGAGCATCCATGTGAAGTTTCCTATGCGGACCGCAATGGAAAGTACATGAATCAGGTTGGCATTGTAACCCCACGTATGTAATTTATATGCATAAGAACGTCTTGAGTCTGCTTAAAAGAAATATGCGTTCTTTCATTCATATTGGAATGATCCGCTCCTGGTGGGTCATTCTTTTTGTCCTCTTTTGCCTCATGTGCTATGAACAGGGCATTAAACAGCGAGAAACAGATTTTCTCAAGTTAACGGAACAATTGCTGACACTTCAACATCAAAAAAAAGAAGCGCTTGCACTCAAACAAAAGCTGCTTGACCAAATCAATAGCGAAAGTGACCCTGCTTGGATTGAACTAACGCTCATGCGCGAGCTAGGGCTTAGTCCAAAAGGCAGCACAAAAGTTCTTTTTGTTTCTTCAGAGTCTGAATACAAAAAGCAAATAGACGAGAATAATAAGAATAGGTAAAACAGAGATCAATAACATCGTAGATAGATAATGCACATGTTAAAACATTCTCTAAGAAATTCCCCATGTTAAGTCTTTTTATATTTGTTTTTTTTATTCTAGTTTTGACATTTCTTTCTGGATATTTTTCTAGTTCCGAAACGGCTTTGTTTTCTCTTTCTTCCATGAAAATTAAGGCGTATGCAAAAGACCCAGATCCCAGAAAGCAATTAATCGCGAGCCTTTTAGCACATCCAAAAGACCTGCTCGTTACCATTTTTATCTTAAATACAATCGTCAATATTCTTTTGCAAAACGTTTCCTCTAGCATGAGTGGGACAGATGGTGGTTGGGAATGGAAGGTTGGATTCCCTTTAGTCATGACGCTTCTCTTCGGAGAAATTATCCCTAAAAATCTCGGCTTTCAAAACAACGTTACAATTTCCTATTGGGTCAGCCCTGTTATTGATGTGTTGCAGAAACTATTGAAACCTGTGCGGCAGGCTATCATCGCGATTACTGCGCCCATTTCTCGCCTTTTATTTTTCTACCTAAAACGCAATCAGGAAATTTCAAAAAAAGAACTGATGCATGTTTTGCGAACTTCCGAGGAATATGGAGTTCTGCATAAAGATGAAGCCGAACTCGTATCTGGTTATTTAAATTTGCAGGATGCCGTCGTTAAAGAGCTTGCACGCCCAAGAGAAGATATTTTATTTTACGACGTAAACGAACCGCTATCCAAACTCACCTATTTATTTGTTGAGCAAGAAGTCTCACGCGTACCGGTTTGCGATAAAAATATTGACAACATTTTAGGAATCTTAAGCGCAAAAGCCTATTTTCTTCATAATCAACACATGGTTTCAGGCCGAGAGTTAATCCCCATTTTAGACAAACCATTTTATGTCCCAGAGACAACACTGGCTCGCCGACTGATTCGACAACTAAGTGAAATGAACCAAGTCCTCGCATTGGTTGTAGATGAATATGGATCGATTTCCGGGCTTATCTCGAGTGAAGATTTGGCAGAAACGGTGATTGGCCAAATCGCAGATTTACGCGATAAAAAAAGTTTATATACACGTGCGGGAGCCAATGAAATTATTGCAAGTGGACGACTTGAATTAGCCGACTTTAACGACATGTTCGATGTAAATTTAGTAAGTGAAAATAACATGGTCACCTTGGGAGGATGGTTAACAGAGCAACTGGGCGACATTCCCAAGGCAGGAACAAAATACGAAACTCACGACTTCTTATTTCATGTCCTCTCCGCTTACCCAAATCGGGTGAGACGACTTTATATTCGCAAATTAAAAGGAAAGACTAAAGCGGCATAATATGGCTTGGATTGTAGGAATAGGCAAATGAATCTTTCGGCTTGGTGGTGGTTATTTTTTAATTTTCTTTCCATTATTATTCTCGCATTTTACTCAATGATCGAGATGGCTTGTGTTTCTCTTAACAAAGTACGCTTGCATTACTACGTGAGTCAAGGGAATACACGTGCCATTTATTTAAATTATCTCCTTCAAAATCCTGCACGCTTATTTGGCACAACTTTAATTGGTGTCAATGTGGCCATGGTAATCGGCTCCGAATGTGCCCGCGAATTTTTCAGTTCCTTAGGCTTGAGTCCAGATTGGGCACCCATCCCCCAAATTCTCTTGGTTGTAATTTTTGGAGAACTCTCGCCCATGTTTGCCGCTAGACACTATTCGGAAAATGTCGCCATGCTGGGCGCCCCTCTTCTGTATGCCTCGGCTAGGTTGATGTCGCCTATTTTGTGGGCGATTAACATGGTTTCTAAAATTGGAAGCAAACTTTTAAATCAACCGAGCTCCGAACCCGATCTTTTTCTTAGCCAAGATGAACTCCAAAAAATTTTGGAGGAACATGGAGAGGATCGAGGTCCTGGTTCTTCTTCAGATGATTTTAATGATATCGCGGCTAACATCTTTCACTTGCGTATCAAAAATGCGACACAGATTATGACGCGAATTGAATCAATTCCGATGATTCCGTCGAATGGAACAATCGCCCAAATGCGAGCCCTTTTGAAAAAAACGGGTGTTGATTACTTACCAGTCTTTCACACGGATCAGTCCAATATTGTAGGCATCGCTTTCCCACGCGACCTTGTCAGACTTCCCGGTACAAAAAGAGTACGCGACCATGCTCGCCCCCCTTGGTTTGTGACCGAAAACACAAAAGCGATGCAAATTTTAAAGCAATTTCGACGCAATAATCAAAGTGTCGCGGTTATTTTAAACAATCAAGGAGCGGCAGTCGGATTACTGAACCTAGATGACCTATTGGAAGAAATCATTGGAAAGGTAGGAGAAGAAACTGCCTCGAAACAAAAAACAAAACCTGCGCGTGTCATGGAGAGAACTTTTCCGGGAGATATGCTCGTGGCAGACTTTAACAAACAGTTTGAAGCCCAATTAGACGAAGAAGACGATTTGACTTTAGCGCAATTGGTCGCAAAAGTTTTAGGTTACACACCCGAAGTAGGCGATTCTATTTATATTGAACCCTTCGAATTAGAAGTGAAAGAAACTTCATTGCGCAAAGCTAAAACAATTACCGTGAAAAGTCATGTTTCTTAAGAGAATTGTTAAAATTAAAACAAAAAATCTATAAAAAAAACTAATTGGATGACTAGGAATGTCTAAGACGATATAATGATATCTATCACAGACCAAAATGAGTAATATGACTAGTTTTCTTGACTTTGGATTAGATCCAACCATTTTAAAAGCTCTAGAAAAATTAAAATTTTCAGAGCCCTCACCTATTCAAAAGGCCGCTATCCCACTTATTCTTCAAAAAAAAGACCTCATAGCCTTGGCTAAAACCGGTTCAGGTAAGACGGCAGCCTGCGCAATCCCCATCTGCGATCGCGTGGATGTAAACTCCAATTCTGTACAAGCCCTGATTGTGGTCCCTACGCGGGAGCTGGCTCTTCAATACGCGACTGAGACGCAAAAAATTGGAGCCGAAAAAGGAGTTAAAACTTTCGCCCTGTTTGGCGGCGAGGATGCAGCTATGCAACAATCTAAACTCAAACATGGTGTGCAAGTTTTAGTTGTCACACCTGGGCGTTTAATCGACTTTGTTTACTCCAGACAAATCGACCTTAGCCACGTGGAGACGCTGATCCTCGATGAAGCCGACGAAATGCTCAGCATGGGTTTCTACGATGACTTAGAATTCATTATCCAATGCTTAGTCCACGAGCATCAAACATTGCTGTTTTCGGCCACAATGCCAAAACAAATTCGAGATATTGCCAAGAAACATATGCAATCTCCTTTAGAAGTTTCTTTGATCGGAGAAGATGCCACACCTGATATGATCGAGCATCATTTTCTTTATTGCCGCTATCATGAAAAAGAACATAATCTCATTGAACTCATTAAAACACAGACCCCCACCAAAGCGATTATTTTCTGTAGTTCCAGACAAGAATGTGAAAAAGTGACTTATGTACTCCGCAAGCAACTGCATGAAACCATTGATTTTCTTCATGCTGGATTAAGTCAAGATATCCGCTCAGCTGTAACGAATAAATTTCGAACAAATAAAATCCAACTGCTTGTCGCCACCGATGTGGTTTCACGCGGACTCGATTTTTCGTCGGTTTCGCACGTTTTTATATATCACCTGGCAGATGATCTAGACCTCTATATCCATCGCTCAGGACGAACGGGGCGCTACGAAAAAGCAGGAACAGTGATCACCCTGGTAACCCAAAGAGAATTGCGCACGCTCAATCGACTTTTAAAAGTACTCAAAAAAGAACCAAATTGGATTGGCCCTCCGCCACCTCCCCCTTCTCAAAATACAGATAAAACCAGAGAAAAAAAACGCTTTTATCCTAAAAGAAAACCAGCAAACCCTTCTTCGAGCTAATTTTATGCACCAAACCGATCTTTCTGTTTCTTTCGAATTAGACCCAAAGATTTTTACTGATCCTAATTTAAAGGAGCATAAAGATTGTGCACTTACTGAACTGGAGCTACAATTTAAACGGAAGGGCGGTTATTTGCATGTGGTTAAAGACTTTTCAGGATCTCCTGAAAATTGCTTTACCTTGCAATCAGAAGATGCCTTATACCCGATTTGCTCAGGGGGAACCTGCCGCTCACAAGCATTATACGAATTTTTGCGACAAAAACTAGATCCCTGCGATGTCGTGCTTTTCCCTCCTCACGCAGCACGTTGTGGTTACGATCCATACAATGGCGAGGTGCGCTATTATACTGCTGCTCGTATTGTGGATGAGTTTGAAATTGTTTTTGAAAAGAAAAGAACCGTTCGTTTTGGATATGACTGCGCATATGATTGGCATGATGCCCAGGGTTTGGTGACAACAGATAAAATCCCTTTAATCAAAACATTTTACGACACCCATTATTATGGTCCGCAAAGCCATTTTCAGGGTAAGCGAGGTAAGCGTCGGATCTATATGGCTTTTGCACATCCCACCCATGCAGTATTGAAACGATTAGTCGAAACCAATGAGACATTAGAAAATGTGGCTCTGATCGCAATCCCTTTGCAAGACGAGATCACAACCCCTCCTCCAGAAATGAGGATTCAAGGTGGATCGCCTGAAGCCTATCGTGCTTTTCTTAAAAAGATGGAAATGATTTTTAGAATAAATGTCTAAGAAAGCAAGGAAGATATAATCCTCCTTGCTTATGAAAAAGTTAGATTGACCCAAATTTGGCATTCACAATGGGCTTAGGAAGTTGAAAAACAACGTCTTCGTTAATAAAAACAACGTCTTCGACCTCTTTTACTCCTAACTCAATGAGTTTTTGAATACAATTTTGAACAATCCCTTCAGGTGTCGAAGCTCCAGCAGTCAATCCAATTGTGCTCACTCCTGCCATCCACTCTAATTGAATTTCACTTTCATTATTGATAAGGTAAGATGGAAGCCCTCGCTTCGAGGCGACTTCACGCAATCGATTTGAATTTGAACTGGTCGGATCTCCCACAACCAAAACCAAATCTGTTTGATCTGTAATCTCACGTAATGCGAGCTGCCTATTGGTCGTTGCATAGCAAATAGAAGAACTTGGCAATGTCACAATATGGGGATATTTTTGAATTAAAGCTTCCGTAATTTCTTTTACATCATCCAAGCTTAAAGTCGTTTGCGTAATATAGAATAGCTTTTCATCTTTTTCATAGGAGAGCTTTTCCACATCCGCAGGAGATTCCACAATCGTTGTCACGTCAGGGGCTTCTCCTGCTGTTCCAATAATTTCAACGTGATTGCGATGTCCAATTAAAACAACCTGATAACCTTGAGCTGCATATCGTTTTACAGCAGAATGGACACGCGTCACAAGCCCACACGTGGCATCGATTTCGATTAATTGCCTACGACTAGCCGCCTCACGCACTGCAGGAGAAACGCCGTGCGCTGAATAAATCAAACGTGCTCCAATGGGGACCTCTTCGATTTCTTCAATAAAAATGGCCCCTTTTGCTTTTAAGCCATCGACGACTGCGCGATTATGCACAATTTCATGCTTCACATAAATGGGTGCACCCCAATATTCTAGCGCTTTTTCCACTGTTTCAATGGCGCGTTCGACTCCAGCACAAAAACCGCGAGGCTTTGATAGCAATAGTTTCATGATTTAATCTCCTCTATCTAGTAAGACTAAAAGCATAAAAGACTAGTTGCTTAATTTCAATTGTTAAAATGGTCAAACTGAATAGCCTACATATCTCGTTGGCTCACCAATTCCACCATTTTTTCTGCACAAGCCGTTTCATCACATACGATCGGAATACTACCAAATTTTGTGTGGTCGTAATCTCTTTCAAAATGCACACGTGCAATGATATCGGCATGCGGATTAATATGCTGAGCGGCTTCAATGATCGAATTCGTTATGGGAAGATCGGGTGTCGTAATCACGATCACCTGTACATTTTCAATTTTAGCCCTTTCTAAAAGCTGTAATTGCGTGGCATCCCCAAAAAGCAACTCAATATTTTTTTCCTTTGTCGAGGAAACCGTATCGATATTCTGATCAATAACTAATACTTGATATTGAGTCGCCAAATGACGCGCAACGGCTCTTCCTACAGGTCCGAAACCTACCACTAGAGCCATGGGTAAAAATGTGCCCGTGGCTTCGGAAAGTGTATCCAGTTGTATTTTCGAGGTATCAACATCTAGATAAGGCCTGGTCGCCTTTGTCAAAGGTTTAAAAAATTGAAACAAAATGGGATTTAACGCGATGCTGATAAAAGCGCAAGCTACTAAAATATCATAGGCATTATCAGGCAAAATATTTAGACGACTTCCTTCTTCAGCCAAAATAAACGAATATTCCCCAATTTGACTGATTGCGAGAGCAACAGTAAATCCGATATAACTCGGGTATTTCGCAATTTTTACAATCAGATAGGCAACCAATGGACGTAAAAGCAACAGGATAACCAAGATTCCTGCAAAGAGAGGTAGATTATTTTGTACTGCGAGGGGATTAAATAACATTCCAACGGACAGAAAGAAAATCACGGCAAAGGCATCCCGCATAGGCAAAGCATTGGCTGCAGCCTGATGACTTAACTCCGTTTTCCCTACAACGGTCCCGGCAATAAAGGCTCCCAATGCAAGTGAAATCCCAAAAATGTACGAGCATCCCACAGCAATTAGAAAGACAGAAGCCAAAATGGCTAATGTAAAAAGCTCATGCGATCGGGTGCGTGCAATCAATTTCAAAATGCGTTCAATTAAATTTTCTCCGATGAAATGTACAATGAGTCCCAAAACCACCACTTTCAATAAGACAATACCTACCGAGGAAAGAATAGAAAGGAAGGGTCCTGAAGTATTTTCAGAAGGAGAATAAATCAATGCGGGTAAAAGAATTAAACCTAAAACAGAGACTAAGTCTTCCACAATGGTCCAACCAACGACAATATGTCCTTGTTTGGTGTGTAGTAAATTTTGGTCCGCCAAAACCCTGACAATGACAACGGTACTGGATACACAAATGGCAACACCAATCACAAAACCTTCGATTACGGTTTGCCCCAAACTCACATTCAGGAGAATTCCGGCGCAAATGGATAAAAAGGAAAGGATCAGAGCGCCTGGCACCACAATTTTTTTATCGGCATCAATATCTTTCCAATTAAAATTCAAACCAACTGCAAACATGAGCAATGTCACGCCAATATTAGCAAGCTGATCCGAAATGCTTTGATCCGCAATAAATCCAGGAGAATTGGGTCCAATAAAAAATCCTGCGATGAGATATCCCAAAATCGGAGAAAGTTTTAAACGTTGGGCAATATATCCCGCTGCACAGGCAAAACTCAAGCCTACCGCCAAAATCCAAATAATTTTCAACTCTTCTGGCATCACAACCTCCTGCTGGAATTTCGAGCTCTTTAATGCGCAATTTTAAATGTAGAATATAATGCTTTAATTTCTCCATATTCCACTTGAATTGAGTCAATACGCCCTCGTCCCGGCCTTTCACGTATTTTCTCTAGAAGCCCTTCAAGTTTTTCTCGTGAACCTTGCGCAATTAATTCCACAGATCCATCTGATAAGTTGCGCGCCATCCCAGAAATTTCCATCTGATTTGCATAATCTTGTATGGTGTAACGAAATCCCACGCCTTGCACATACCCTTTTATTACAGCATGTAATTCGATCATGTCTTCCTCTGCGTTAATAATCGGATCTTATTGAAAATAATCAGGTTAAAAGATCATAATTTCACTATTAGCACGACGAGAGTTTTATTCACGGATGATAGCAAAAAAATGAAACATAACCTTTATTTGTACTGTTTCATTGCTCTATTGATTCTTTTTATTCCTAACCAAGGGTTTAGCACTCTTTCTTACGAAGTGGAATTTTGCGGAGTCGATGACACGAAAACAAAAGAGCTTTTACAATCAGCTTCTGATCTTGTCCGCTTGCAAGATCGCCCCCCTACGACTCAGGCGATGCTTAATCGAAGAGCGGAGGCGGATATCCCTCAGCTCATCAAAGTCATGCATAGCTTAGCTTATTACAATGCAAAAATTGATGTCAAAATTGATTTTAAATCTATACCTATCGTCGTCCGCTTTCTTATTACACCTGGTCTCATTTACCCCTTCAAAGCCTTCAAAATTCAATTTGCTAAGCCCGAAATTTTAAAAGAAAGCATGACACCCGATCTCTTGGATCACATTCAAGCGGCCGATTTAGGCGTGGGAATTGGATGCACAGCTTACCCGAAAACGATCATCGAGGCTAAAGAAACCTTGCTCTGTCTCTTGGCTCGCAGAGGATTCCCCTTCGCCTGCATTTCAAAAACAGAGGTTTTTGCTGACCAAACAGCCAAAGATATTTCCGTTGTTTTGACGGTAGATAGTGGCCCACAGGTTTGCTTTGGCCCCATTAAAGTGACAGGAAATCGACGGGTCAAAACCCGCTTTTTCAACAAAAAAATTCGGTGGGAAGAGGGTGCATTATATGATACAAAAAGGGTAGAAGAAACCCAAAACGCTATCGAAGCATCACGTTTATTCAGCTCAGTTGTCATCACCCCTGAAAAACCAGAAAATCCAAACGACCATTTAGCACCTATGGTCATTGAAGTCACTGAAGGCAAACATCACAGCATCGGTTTGGGTGCCAGCTTCACCACACAACGGGGGTCTGGTGCAACTGCCGATTGGGAAAACCGCAATTTTAGAGGGGTTGGAGAAAAGCTTAGTTTTCATGCCAACCTTTGGCAAGAAACACAAGAAGTCTCACTTCTATTTGTTAAACCAGACTTTAGATGTCGAGGACAAGAATTTCACGGACTTTTAGAATACCAGTATGAAACCACGAAAGGCTATACAGAATCTTCTTTTAGCGTGTCTGGAACGATTGAAAGAAGAGTCAATAATCGCCTGTGGCTCTCATATGGCTCCATGTTCAAACAGTTAAGCAACACGCGTTCTGATCATAATGGTAGCTATCATCTGATCAAATTTCCGTTGCAATTACGCTGGACAACTGTCGACAGTCTCTTAGATCCTACTAAAGGACATTCTATTTACTATCGTTTAATTCCCACATTACAGGTTTTGAAACCGCAATTTGCCTACGCCACAACCACACTAACTGGGACCATTTATCACGCATTAAATCACTCTGGAAGCATTGTTTTGGCTGCGAAAGGAACATTCGGAACGATTCAAGGTTCTCCACGCCGCACCATTCCTCCTTCGGAACGTTTTTACGCCGGTTCTGAAACCACTTTGAGAGGTTATGCCTATCGAACAGTCAGCCCGTTAAACGACAAACATAAACCTATCGGGGGACGCTCCATGATGGTCTACTCTCTTGAAACCCGAGTTCATGCCACAAAAGACTTCGGTTGGGTCGGTTTTTATGATTTCGGAAATGTGTACGCATCTCCTCTACCTGAATTAAAACACAAGTTTTTGCATGCTGTAGGCATGGGTTTGCGTTATTATACCCCCGTCGGACCTTTGCGACTGGATGTTGCATTTCCTCTGAACCGGCGCAAACATGTCGATAGTGCCTATCAAATTTATTTAAGCGTGGGGCAAGCTTTCTAATGAAAAAATTCCTTCTTTTTATTGTATGCCTGGGACTGCTGTGCGGAATTATTATCACTCTTTTACCAGAAGGGACTGTCAAGAATGCTGTCTTGCAAATGGCTTTAAAACATCTTGAAGCTTCCAGTGATTTCCGTGTGGAAATCGAGTCACCTCAACTTGAATATCCTTGCACCATCCAGGCTAAAACAGTAAGAATTTATTCCAAAAACTCTTCCATCCCATGGCTATCCGCAGAAGACATCGAAGCTTGCATTAATCCCTTTGGTTTACTTTCTTCAAAACTCAATCTGCAACACGTTTATTGCAAACATCTATTTATTCAATCACTGCCCGAAATTCCTTTTTCATCTTCTTCAGAGGCTGATTTATTGCCTCTTCCCTTCTCGATTAAATTGGGACGCTTTGAAATCAAGCAATTTAATTTATCTCCATCTGTGATTAAAAAACTTAATCTTCACACCTATATGAAAGCCGAAGAGTTTGAAAAAGGGGTGGCTTTGGTTGGTGCATTTTCCTCAAAATCTTTATTCCCTTCAGCCAAAGGGGAACTATTTATTACGCCCTCTCATACCTCTGTGACCACGACATCTGCCGCTTTTACTTTGAAAAAAAATTACTCCAATTATTTTGCTCTCATCACTTTAAGTGAAACTTCCCAAGGAATTTTACAAAAACCTACATTCCTTGAGAACTCTACCCTTAGCCTTAGACTAGACGCGAACGGCAATGACAACCAATGGGAGGGCGTCGTAGAAGTTCTTTCAGAACCAAATCAAACCAACACGGATCAACTATTTTTGGAAGGATACGCAAAAGGAAATTTTGTTTATTTACCACATCAAATGCTCACTTTTCAGTCAATTGAAGGAAATACACAATTCGCTGATTTTTATGGAACGCTTAGCCTGGACTCTCAATTGGAATT
Source organism: Parachlamydia acanthamoebae (assembly GCF_000875975.1). Classification (NCBI taxonomy): domain Bacteria; kingdom Pseudomonadati; phylum Chlamydiota; class Chlamydiia; order Parachlamydiales; family Parachlamydiaceae; genus Parachlamydia; species Parachlamydia acanthamoebae. The sequence goes on from NZ_BAWW01000003.1 coordinate 134,658, forward strand.
GAGTCAAACCTCCTTCCATGCAGCATTTACGGATAATCCTTTTTCAATGACTGATCTTAAATTGAGCTCTGAAACGGAAATGGATATTTCGATAAAAGGGCCTCTTCTAACCCCCTCTTTACAAGCCATCTTTTATTCAGACAGCCTCGAAATAAAAGAATGGGTCGTTAATCAACCCGAAATTTCATTGACGGTCTCTCCCTTTACTGATTCCATTGGACGTCTTGCCATTACAGGAAAAAAGGAACTTATTCCTTTTCATGCAAAATCATTGCTCAATTTTAATCCTGATCACTCTATTCATTTTTTTAATGCCAGCATCGATTATGCTTCGTCGAACATCGAGGGAGACTTTCTTATTTTTCCTAGCACGATGACTTTTAAGGGACAAGCAAAAAGCTCGAAAATTTCACTTGCAGACTGGTTGCCTGATTGGGAAGGGACAGCTGAAGTTCAGGCCACACTCGATCGCGACCATCTTTTCATGAATGTTTGGGCAGAAAATCTGGCTTACCAACATCTATTGGCCCAAAAAGGACATCTTCAGCTAGAAGCAAAGAATATTTTTACGGCTCCTGGTGGCGACATTCAAGTCGAATTATCAAAGGGCTCATGGGAAGATATTGCTCTAGAAGAGTTGGTTTTTAAAAGTGCGTTTAGTCAAGAGACCTCCGTGTCCCCTTTTTCAATTAACCTAAAGGGCCATTACCAAAAACCCTTTCATATTAAGTCTGATGGAAAATGGAGCTATCAAAAGGAGCTGATTATTACACTCGATTCTTTATCGGGTGAAGCTTTAGACCAACCAATTTCTTTACGCGATCCTTTTGAAATCAAGTTGACAGCCGAAAAATTCGAAATATCACCTCTCTTCTTATCGATGGGCTCAGGCTACTTTTTTGCCTCCACAGAATATGCTCCAACTTTTCTACAAAGTACATTCCGCATTCATGATTTACCACTTGCGGCTGTCCATTTATTTGCCCCCCAGTTTCCCTTAAAAGGAAATGCCTCAGGACAAATCTTCCTATTCGGATCCCCAGAATCACCAAGAGGCCAGCTGAGCCTTGAGCTAACAGATGTAAAACTTGAAGAAGAAGCCTTTACCAAGTTTCCTCCCTTTAACATCTCTTTTCAGGCATCTCTCGTCGATCAACTTTTGGAGTGTACGGGACGTATTATCGGAATAGAAAAAAATCCCCTCCAAGGAGAGGCTAAAATCCCGCTTACTTTTTCCATTACGCCATTCAAAGCCTACATCGATCGGGATCTTCCTTTTTCGGCAAATTTACGGGGTAAAGGGCCCCTTTCTCCTATCCTCTCTCTGTTATTTGTAGATAAAATTTCAATTGATGGAGACGTGGAGCTTCATTTAGGTATGGAGGGAACGCTCAGCTTCCCTCAACTGCGTGGATACGTGGATTTACAAAATGGTTTTTTTGAAAGTATTAATGCGGGAGCCATACTTCGCTCAATTACGGCCAAAATTAGTGCCACGGGTCAACAAATGACTTTAGAGCAATTTTCTGCTAAGGACGAGAATGAAGGAACTATAAGAGGAACTGGTCGACTGTCTTTAAATGATCCTCTTTTTCCTTTCGATGCACAATTTGAATTAAATAAGCTACAGCTCCTGGATGTGGATTTCTTTCAATCGATTGCTAGTGGATCCCTCACTCTTAAAGGCAATAAAGAAGAAGGTCTTTTATCGGGAACCTTGACCTCCAATAAAACGCAAATGACGCTTCCCAATCAAATTTCTGAGGTCGCACATGCTGTGGAAGTCACCTACATTAACGTGCCTGCGGGAGAAGCTCTCCCTGCTTCTCCCCAAATCAAAAAATCTGAATGGCCTTTAAAGTTAAATATTCAGCTTAAGCTGCCTGCAAAAGCGACTTTTGGAGCTCCCAACCTCACCTCTGAGTGGCAGGGCGATCTTATCTTAAAAGGGACGGCAGATGATCCCCTCCTTGATGGGCAGCTTAAAATTGTCAAAGGATCTTATCTCTTTAATGGGAAGCAGTTCTTGATTAAAGAGGGAACAGTCAACTTTGCAGGAGATCCAAGCAACGATACCACTTTATATGTAGTTGGCTCAATGGATTTACATCGTATTGTTGCAGAAGTCATTGTCAAGGGACCCATTAAAAATCCTACGCTTGCTCTCAATTCTAATCCCCCTATGTCGCAACAGGAAATTTTATCCTGGATCCTCTTTGGCAAAGGACTTTCAGAAATTTCCCCTTTTCAGGGAGACCAACTAACCGCTTCCTTAACAGATCTGAGCCGGCAGCAAGAAGGTCCTGATTTGCTCACACGCATTCGCAATCAAACCGGGATCGATCGGATCGATATTAATAGAAGTGGTGAGGGAGATTCTGGGGATGTTTCATTTGAAGTGGGTAAATACATCACAAGTGGAACGTATGTCTCTGTGAGTAAAAATATGGGATCCGAGAGCAACGAAGTAAATATTGAAACAAGCATTATTAAAAACTTCAAGCTGCAAGCAGGTGTCAGTGACGATGCAAATGGCCATTTTGATATCATCTGGAAATATGATTATTAAGGAATATAGTTCAAAAAAAAATTAACTCATATTTTTTTTGACCCGAAACGGTTGTTTGCATACAATCGGCTTAAATCCCAAAATGCTTTTTTTTACCCTTCGCTAGTGAAATTTTATCTGCATGAATACAATGACTAAAATGCTCGCCACTCTTGGCGATTACTTTCTTCTGATTTTAAAAGTGATTTGGGTCACGATCAAGCGTCCTCCTGCATGGAGTTTGATCCGCGATCAAATGTTCGAAATCGGTGTGATGTCCCTTCCTGTTGTTGCCATCACAGGATTTTCTACCGGGCTGGTTTTAGCTGCTCAATCTTTCTTTCAGTTATCCGACAAAGGATTAGCAAGTGCCACAGGTTTAATGGTAACAAAGGCGATGATGGTTGAACTTGGTCCCATTTTAACGGCTTTTATGGTGACAGGCCGCGTCGGAGCCTCCATGTGTGCCGAATTAGGAACCATGCGTGTCACCGAGCAAATTGACGCCTTACGCTCGATGTCCGTTAACCCTTTACGCTATCTGATCGCCCCCCGCTTTATCGCTGGAACAACCATGCTCCCGCTGTTAACGATTTTCAGCTGCCTCATGGGTATTTTGGGCGGCTACTTACTTTCTGTGTATTATTATCAAATGCCCCCATCAACTTTTTTAGATCCACTCCCTCTTCACATTAAAACATTCGACATGGTAAGTGGATTGATCAAAGCATTTATTTTTGGGATTATCATTATTACCATTTCTTGTTATAGGGGATTATCGACGCGAGGAGGAGCTGCAGGTGTCGGCCGCGCCACCACAAATAGTGTTGTGATCTGCTATTCCGTTATATTGATTAGCAATTTCATCATCACCATCGGGTTGAATGGATCCTATCCCTATATTTCAGATTTTATTAGCAAGTGGTTTTAGATGCGCAAACAAATTATTATAAAAGACTTATATAAAAAATACGGAAAACTAGAGGTTCTCAAAGGACTCAACCTTGAAGTCTTTGAGGGAGAAACTTTAGTCATTCTAGGAAGATCAGGGGTTGGGAAAAGCGTTTTATTAAAGCAGATCATCGGCATTGAACAGCCAGATAGTGGCACGATCGAAATTGATGGAGAGCCCATCACTTCCCTTGAAAAAAGTCATACACCTTCTCGCATGGGAATGCTTTTCCAAGGCTCCGCTTTATTTGATTCGATGAATGTAGGAGAAAATACCGCCTTTTTTTTAAACCAACATGAAAAAAGCTTATCTGAGAATGAAATCAAAGAAAGAGTCAGCCACGCTCTCGATCTTGTTGGTTTGAGTGGCACAGAAAATATAATGCCATCCGATCTGTCGGGTGGAATGCGTAAACGAGCGGCATTAGCCCGCTTGATTGTTTACCATCCCAAAATCATCCTCTACGATGAACCGACGACAGGCCTTGACCCGATTACCGCGATGCAAATTAACGACCTTATCAATACGACCAAAAAAGAACTAAAAGCCACCAGCATTGTCGTCACGCACGATATTCGCTCTGCTATGGAAGTTGGCGACAGACTCGCCTTTCATCATGATGGCAAAATCGCGCAAATTGCTCCCAAAGAAGAATTTATGAAAATCGACGATCCCTTGTTACATGCATTTTTTGAAAATGCCATACTAACTAAAGATTTACTCGGTAGCCAGCAGACTAGGAGACCTTAATTCATGGCTGATCAAGCAAAAAACTTAATCATCGGCATTTTTGTTATCGTCGCTTTTGCGATTGTAATATTCATGTTACTTTTTTTACACCCATCCGTAGGTGACGAGGGAAAAAGGCTACGCGTAAGATTCTCGGACATTGATAAAATCTCCATTGGTACACGCGTCAATTTTGGAGGAAAACCAGTTGGGGAAGTAGCAGACATTCGTGAGCTTCAAGAAGCCATTGAAGAAAGAATTGGACGAGACGGGCATGTTTATATTTATGAATTAGAGTTGCTGGTCGATTCCGCTGTAAACGTATTTAACACAGACGAAATTTCTTTACGCACTTCCGGCCTACTCGGAGAAAGATCCGTCGCGATTACCCCTCTTCCACCAAAAGAGGGTCAAAAGCTTGAGATTGTGAATGATCAAGTGATTTATGCAAACGAATCGGGTTCTGTCGAAGATACAATTAAAGATTTGAAAGGTGTCGCGATAAAACTCGATCTCGCCTTAGATTCCATTAGCAGAGCTCTTAATGCCATGGAAGAGGAAAATGTGTGGCGTAATCTAGGAGATTCTATGCAAAATCTCAGCGACATGACAGCCGCCTTAAATAAACCCGATACCATTTCTGAAACGTTGAATAATCTGCATGACGTCACAGAAAAATTTGGAGAATCTTGGGAAAAAGTCGACGAATTATTGGATAACCTAGTTTCCACGACATCGAACACTAAAGCCATGACTAATGATGGGAAAGAAGTGTTTGCATCCATTAAAGAAGGCAAAGGAAGCCTTGGCACATTGCTAATGAAAGATGATCTCAATCTTAAAATCTCCTCTCTCCTAAGCAAAGGAGAAATCCTCATGAATGATGTTAATCACTACGGCATTCTCTTTCATTTGGATAAGCAATGGCAGAGATTGCGTGCTCGTCGGCTAAATCTCTTACAAAAGCTGTGTTCACCGCAAGAGTTTCGCAATTTCTTCAATGATGAAATTGATAAAATCTCAACTTCTCTTTCAAGAGTCTCTATGGTATTAGATGAAACAGGCTGCAACCCACCTTGTCTGCTGGAAAATGCGCAGTACAAAAAGGTGTTTGCAGAACTGCTAAGAAGACTTGCATCCACAGAAGAAGCTTTAAAAATGTACAATCAGCAAGTTGTTGATTGTGAAGTACAAAAAACCGAGTTAGTGCCTATGTGTTGTGAAGTGTGTCCCTAAAAACTTTTTGTAAGAGCTAAAAAAGATAAGGATCATTATGGAAAATGCCCCCTACTCGCAGATTCAAAAAGGAACATTCTTGATTGCCACGCCAGAAATTGATAGTGGGATTTTCTTTCGAGCAGTTGTTCTAGTTTGCGAGCATAATCCCAATGGATCATTTGGCATTATTGTAAACAAAAGCCTTGAACTTGAACTTCCTGAGGAGATTATCAACATCAATAATCTCGCAAATCCTCATGTGGGAATTCGAGCTGGTGGACCTGTTCAAACCAATCAAATGATGCTCTTACATACATCTAACCGTATTCCTAGTCAAACCCTACAAATTTGTGATAATGTCTTCTTAGGCGGTGACCTGCAATTTTTGCAAGAGACCATCTCGGATGAGCAAGGCCCTCACATCCACCTTTGTTTTGGTTATGCAGGTTGGGGAGCTGGACAGCTAGAAAGAGAATTTTTAGATAGCCATTGGTTTTTACACCCAGCTTCGGCACATCACCTATTTGACACTCCACCTGAAAAACTTTGGCAGGCCCTCCTGCGCGACATGGGTGGCAAATATGCTTCACTCTCCATGATCCCTGAAGATTTGACAGTCAATTAATGCAAAATGTGGCTGCTCAGCTTTAACAGAGCAGCCACATTTATCCAGTCACAGATTGTTTTTTGGCTTGATACAGATTCCAATGAATGCGATTAATTTCATCAAGCCATTCAAGTGGCAATTTCACAGTCTCATTGGATCTCAAATACTTGATCAACTCGTGAAGACTAAATTGCTTATCTCCCCATCTTAAATGATCCCACAACTTCCAACCTAAAACATAGGAATTTCTTAGCCGCAAGGTTGTAATCTCATCTTGAGAGATGTTAGGAAGGCTCTTTTGCATAGGTATAGGGAGAGGAGAAATCGTAGAAGGAGTGGATAAAATAGAAACAAGTTCGATGGTCGCTTCTATACCCACGTTAGGATCAAAAAGATAGCTATTTGCATAGGCATAGTCAGGATGGATATAAATTGTACGAATTTCCCCTTCTTTCATACCCAACATACCTTGAGCTAACCCAGGAATTACTTCAGAAAGATTCAATGACTTTCGATTTGCTGCTGCTTCTGGAAAAAAATCGTCAAACTTTTTAATGATATAGTTAGCTATAATGTGACCGTTTTCATTTGTTAAGGTATTTCCTGTTCCTTCTTTTACGGTGAGATAGCCTAATTTAGAAGGAACAACGAAATGAATGTTATCATCTGTTGTGAGTTGTTTTAACCAATGTTCCGAAGCAGTCAAATTTTTTTGACTTAAAAATAACCTTTCTTTTTCTATGAGCCGAGAAAAAACGTTTAAATCTTCTGATGAGAGATTGATCCCTCTTTGGCGCGCTTCTAAGCCAGCAATTAAAGCTTCGATTTGCTTTTCATCCTGATTGGGAACCCCTTGCTTAATTTCTTGAGCGATTAAAAAAGCTGCACATGGCATCTCCTCACTCCATATGAAAGAAAAATGCAATGCTAAAATAAAAAAGAAAATGGGATGGAATATTCTCATTCAAAAATGACCTTTAACACTTGCTCAAGAAAATCAGATTGAGACAAAAGATTTTGGATTTTTAATCGGTCCTTTTCATAGCTAGAAACAATATTAGTCGTTTCTTCGTCTTCATGAAAAATTGCGAATAAAGGAATTTCCGAAGATTTTTTTCGAGAAGAAAAACTCCTTGAAAATAAGAGCTCATACTCTTCTGCTAAAGTTGAGTAATTAAATGATAGAGGCGCTTTTTCTGCCGTAACTTTATCAAAACCAAGATAGACGTTTTGAAATCGATTTGGAAAATTTAATCTTTCACTCTTTGCTTGATAAGGAGGCATTTCTCTTGAACATAAATCTTTTTCAATTATTTCCAATCGCTGGTAAGACAAGGAATTAAAACTTCCAAATCCCAAAATAATTCCTATCAACACGTAATCATGAAGAAAATCCTGAGATGGATCAATCATAAAATTTAAGAATGATGAGGGGGTTACATGAGGTCCTAAAGAGTATCTGAATAAAGCTAAATGATCACTTATGACTTCTTGTAATTTTCTAGGATTCACCCAAAATAACTGATGCCATGCATCATATAAAGAATCCGGATGATCTTTTAAGCAAATAATTAAATTTTTAGAAGCAATGGAAGCAAAATACTTTTTCCAGACACGATACCCTTCAGCTAGTTCTACTGAATTTTGATGATTTTTGTTTCCGATCCAATTGACTTGAGACTTTTTTCGATCAAATATTCCCTCAGAGCAGGCTGGCTTTGAACCGTAGAGAACATAACCACCTTCGGATTCAGTGATCATTCTTTTAAAAAAAACATCAAGAATACACTTTTCCTCATTAGATAGTTTTTGAAAAGTATTTTCCCATGCGGGAATTACTTCACCACCATGAAAAGGCAAAATATATAAGGGATATAAAAAGAAAAAACAAAAGATTAGCTTAAACAAGTGAAGGATCCTGATATTTTATGCATGAGATCATCAAAAACATTTAGAGCAAGCACGCTAAAACAGTTAACACACTTCTAGCACACTGCAGTCAATGAAACATTGAATTGCTTCCAGGTTAATTCATTCCTCAGAAATATTTCAAAACTATTTAAAAGCACTGCTTAAGAGCTGCTTTAGCGGCATGATAGCCACACATACCATGAACGCCCCCTCCTGGAGGAGTTGAAGCAGAACAAATGTATAGTCCTTTACGCGGTGTTGAATAGGGCACTATTCTCGCAACCGGACGCGTGAATAGCTGTGTGAGGTCCTGTACGCCACCGTTGATATCCCCTCCCACATAATTGGCATTGTATTGCTCAAATTCTACAGCCGATTTGGTCGCTTTAGCCAGAATACAATCCTTAAATCCTGGAGCAAAACGTTCAATCTGTGCCTCAATAACCTCTGTCATATCCACGTTAGAGCCATTGGGAACATGACAGTAGGCCCAAGCTGTCTGCTTCCCCTTAGGAGCTCGAGTAGAATCAAATAAACTCTGCTGAGCAAGAATGATGTAAGGTTTTTGAGGGTGAACATTCTCCCAAACTTCTCTTTCCGATTTGGCGATTTCATCAAGAGTTCCCCCAATATGTACTGTACCTGCACGTAAACACTCTTTCGCCTTCCAGGGAATTGATTGACTCAACGCCCAATCCACTTTGAAAACGCCTGGTCCATAACGGTAGCTGGCTAGCTTACCCTTATAATGATCAGAAAGCTGATGATCTGCTATTTTTAATAATTGTTTTGGTGACACGTCGCAGAGGATTACCTGAGATGACGGAAGATCATCAATGCACTCAATATTTGTGTTTGTGTGAATTTCTCCTCCAAGAGAGCGAAAGAAAGATGCCAAAGCATTGGCAATATTTTGTGATCCCCCTTCAGGTAGTGGCCAGCCTGCCTTATGACCGAGTGTCCCTAGAATAAGACCAAAAGCAGATGTTAAGGAGCGCTCTAAAGGCATCATCGAGTGAGCTGCAAGCCCTCCAAAAAGACCGCGAGCCCGTTCCTCACGAAAAAATTGACATGCTAAGCTGTAGGCAGGTTGTAAGCATAATCCTGCAAACCAAGCCATTTGAATAGGGTGCTTCGGAAACCTTAAAGGTCCCAATAAATCATCAACAAGATTATCCCACTTTTGTACACAAGGCTCTAAAATGCGTCGATAAGCTGTTGCATCGAGACCTAATATTTCACTTGTTTTCTCGATGGAGCTTTCAAGAATTGCGACCGATCCATCATCGAAAGGATGCGCCAAAGCAGCCGAAGGAAAAATCCATTTTAATCCGTGCTTTTCAAGAGGCAATGAACGGAAGAAGGGCGACCCCACTCCTAAAGGATGGATGGCCGAACAGACATCATGAACATATCCAGGCAGAGTAAGCTCGGCTGAGCGCATTCCTCCACCTATCGTATCTTTCGCTTCAAACATCCCTACGGAAAGACCGGCTTGGGCCAGTGTAATAGCCGCTGCAAAACCATTGGGTCCTGTTCCAATCACAACTGCGTCGTAATTTTTAGACATATTCCTCATATTTTTTATGCTGATTTATGCGTAGCTAAGCACAAAAACATATTAAAACAAATTCTAAAAATAAAAAAATTAACCTATTTCCTTGATTTCCTTGATTTCTAACTTATCAAAGGTCACCTCAACAATGGGATGTTGGCGAAGAAGCTTCAATCCTTCAGGCAATCTTTTTTTGCTGATCAATATCAGCAACCAATTGCAAATTAAAAGACGACTTTGTTTCCTCTCTTCATGTGTTTTTCTGCAGGTCCAGGTTTTTAGAATAAATAAGAAGATCTGTTGCAGCATAAAAGCTTCATCAATCGGTTGAAACGCAGCTTTTTCAGCTACCTGCATTAGCATGTTTTTTTCGTTTTCTGAATATGGTGAAAGGTGTGATAAAAATCTCTGAAACAAATCAACGATAAAATAAAATTTTTCCAGATGATTGTCAAATACCTGTAAGTCTATTGTTTTATTGATAAATGCAATCATTTCAATACAAAAAAATCGGTTATTCTCCGAGTCTGTTGGTGCAATTTTTAAGCTTGCCTTAAGCATTGCATGAGAAAGCTCTATACAAAGTTTCGCAAAGCAGTCTCTTCCTTTAGCCGTTTCCTTTAGCGCTATTGTGCAGTTTTCTTTACCTATAAGAGCTGAAATAATGAATCGAAAAATCGGGACTTTGGACAAGCTACCCATAATCGTCATTCCGTGATTTTCTAACCATTCCCATAGTGGCTGGTAACACTCTAATAACAATTCATATCCATGACTATCGCGCTCTTCAGGGGGACGTCGCAAAATCACATTTTGCACATACTGTAGAGAATCGCACGTGATAGTGAAGTGATCGATCGAATTAGCTGAAAGACGGATAAGGTTTTTCAATAATTGATTTTCAATCCACTGTGTGGCCTTTTCAAAACGAACGGGGTCCTTTTCCTCTTTTATTCCCTGGATTTTATTAACCATCATCTTGAATTTTCTTTTCAGAACCGTTTCTTTTCTCAGTGCAAGCATTTTTCCGAACTCATTCTGCCAATGATTAATTTTTGATAATCTTAATATTTTTTCTTCGGAAGAAAGCTTTGTTTCACGTGTTTTTCCAAAATCAAGAAACAGTAATGGGAAAAACACGTCCTGATAGGCATCTAGATTTCCAGCAGCCATGGAAGATAACATGTGTTTTCCAAAGACATGTATTTTCTCATAAAATGAGTCGATGTTTCCTTGAAAAATACGTGCATGAAAAGCTCCCGTTAAGAGCAGAGCTCCTGATTCCAAAAATGTGGCAACATCCATTTCAAGGATATGAAAAATTGTCTCAAAAATCCTTAAAGAGTCATCTTTTGCATACTTTGCAATCTTTTCAAATTCAGCGGAAATTAAATGGATTTCTTCTTTTCCTTTTAAGAAATTGAGAATAGATTCTAGAGTGTTAGCATAGACTTGCGCATTTTTATTCAGCAGTAAATGACCATGTTTAATAAATAACTCGGTTGCTCTATTCGCATCTAAACCATTGATCAGCAATTGGATGGTATCTTCGAATATTTTGGTTTGTTCATGTTCGTTAATTTTCAAAATGACAGAACTTGGCCACTCTCTAAAACAGCATAAATGCAAAAAGTTAAATGTTTTTGGCTGCAATTCTTTTAGCCCTTCAAACTCTTTTAGATTCCCATACAATTGAGCGATTTTTTCGAAGCATGCGTTATACTTCTGACGATCCATCTTCGCTAGTAAATCCGCAAATTTCCCAAACAATTCGATACTCTTTGTCCGGATTTCTGCTTGGTCCGCTACAAAAAGAATTGAGCTCTCTATAAGGCTTGCTTTAGTAGATAAGGAAAATTTTGCACTGAAGGGACTTTTCGCTAATTTTTCAAGAAATTGATCAACAAGCGTAACCGATAAATCCTTGTCCTGAATTTTTTCTAATAAATACTTAAAATCGGAGAAGTAAGTCCGAGGAAAATTTTGCATACAAAAATACCCAACAGAACCAAAAAGTTGCACGGCTTTTTGCCGACTTGAATCGATGGGATGCTTTGCAAGGATAGGAAAAAGATCATTGATGATTTCCATTTTTCCTTTGTCGGAGATCAAAAATCCTTGAGGCCAATCTTGGTAACAATAGAAATAGAGTTTCTGAAAAACCTTTTCGGCCGTTTTAGGGAGTTCTAACTGAAAAAAAATTTCCCCTAATTGCATCTTCTTACACAAAAATTCATTCATGTAGATCAGCTGATCAGCTAATGTCTCAATGATCTGTGCATATCTCACCCTGTTCTTTGGAGAAACTTCCTTTGAATCTAGATAAACAAGCGTTCCTAGAAAATATTTTGCAATTCCCCATGCATGAGAATAATTTTTCTCTAAATTCTTCTTTTGAAGTGTTGAAAGCTCGAACATAATATTCGCAAAGTCAAAAATGCGATCAAGTATGCTGGGATCATTGGCGCACGGGATAGGAGCTTGAAGATTTTTTTCCAATTTTTGAATATCTGATGAAGCAATTAAATGAAAAACTCTCGTTTTTTGGTCTTCACTTGATAACCGTTCCCATTTGTAGAAATAGTTTTCAGGCTTCGTCGATTGCCTAATCCATAAAAGAGCAAATGTATCTAGATAGCGCCAAAATTGATCTTCTTGATTAATGAAAGAATCTACATCAAAGAGCATGCTAAAAAACTCTTTTAGTGCGCTAACCTTAAGCTTTGGGAGAGATTCAAATCTTGAAAAATGATCATAAAAAAGCCTTAAAGACTCTTTGCAGGGATTTTTCTCCATCAGTTTCACGATCGCTTTTCCAAATAATTGATTGATTTGATTTGGCGCTAAGAATTTTTCCACAACAGAAGATTCAAAAAATGCGGACAAAAATTGAAGAGAAGGGGGTGTTTGAACCCAGTCTTCCAAAACGTGATAAGATTCACTCTCTTGAACAGAAAAAAAGTGTGTTTGCAAGTCGGAAAACATCGCTTTAATTTTTTTATTCGGATGTGAAGAACAAAGCTCCATGGCTTCAAAAATAAATTCTATTGCATATTTTTGCGTATAGAGACGAATAAGAACAGCCACCTCTTCAATGATTTGATGACTTTTTACTAACTCACTCACCGTTCGCGCTAATAAATCAATAAAAAGAGCCTCTTCCTCTGGCCCAGGAGATTCCATAAATCTCTTTTGCAAGGCATGGCATCCTTTGATAATCATGCATTCTTGAGTGTTATGTATTAAAAGTTTAACTGAGTCGATTGATAAAGCTTCTGGGTGGCTATTTTCCATCAAAATAGCCATGTGTTTATGCAATGTTATCACATAAGCGAGAGGGTTCTTTTTTTGGATAAGCTTTAGCAAGTGAGAATAAAATTCTGCTTTTTTATCTTTTAAAAGTGGCTCATCAAAAAAAGCTGCAATACGCTTATCTTGCAGCCATTGCTCCGCTGAAAACCCTTTTTCTCTTTCTAAAAGAGACAAGCAACGCATCAAACAGGCGAATTTGTCTTGGGGAAAAGCCTTCAAAACATCGGAGTAAAGTACTCTTTCCTTAAAAGCATGCAAAAATTGATCTTTTATCTTCTCTGACCCAAAACGTTCTATTTTATGACATAAATCCAACCAGGTTACGAAATTTGCGCAATTAGCGTGCTCAGTAATCTTTATATAAGTTTCTAGCTGATGAGGCTGGGGTTTGGTATTTTCTAAAAAATGCTTTAACAGCTTTTCTATACAGAAATCTAATTCTTTTAACATCTCTTCATTTCGCTCGATTAGATGAAAAACAAATTGAGGATGAGATTTTGTTAGACATTCTTCGACAAGTTGTTTCCAGGCAAATTCTCCATCTTTATCTACGCATTGTTTACTATAAAACGCATCAAATATTTTCTGAAAATCCCTCTCGTTGGAAGGTATTAAATGATAACCCACTTTAAGTAAAACCGTAATTTGAGAAGGCGTTTGCGAATGTTGCAATAATTGGGCGCTCCAATGGTTCACAAATGTTACCTGAGAGAAATGCAATAAATGCGTGATCAAAGCTTCCACAATCTCAAAATTCACTTCCACACTGTTTCCTTGGACCATTACACCTTTATAGAGATGATGAAAGCCCAAAACTTCTTCTTTACTCAGATTGGGCTTTTTTAAAGATCGTAACGTGTGCTCTTCTAAACGCGTACGACTTTCACTTTTTAGAGTTTTAAAGCACTCCTGATTTACCACAAGCTGTACCACATCAAAAAACACCTGTTTTTTTGGCAATGACAAGCTATAAAAAAGCAAATGAACATGAAAATCTTGCACCACTTTTTTTAAAGGCTTTGATATCTGCTTATTATGTAAAAGATGCTTTAAACAATAATCAATGCATGAGGAGTACAAAAGGAAGGAATCTTGGCTCCAGATCTCTTTAAGCATCTCATGAAGAAATGAAGAAAACTGGGGAAGTTTATTGACATTTCCCATTTTTTGAATAATGCCAAAAATCCAGTCTATTTTATGTTCTCTCGTGATCAAGTGAGCAAATGACTGACTAGATAAAAGTTTGAGAATGGTGTCGAATAACTTAGAATCTTTAAGATCCCCTTTGGATTCCATCAACTTTGAAAAGAAAAAGTAGATTATTTTTTTGGTTTTTTGAGATCCATCATTTTCCGAAAAGAATGATATGCCCAAAAGACTTTCAGCGGCAGAGAAAAAATGAGAGCCTGAGATATCATCCTTAATCACATTTAACTCAACAGAAAGTAGCTCTTCTTTAGATAAATAGGGGGAATAATTCTGTGGCACCTTTCTGGCCGTAATTTTCCCCTTTTCATTCGTGAGGATAGATAAAACAAGCTGCCTAATTTGCCCATAACTAGATCCTGAAGGTGAGAATTTGCAAAGATCCGTCAAAACTTCTGCTTTGATGAAATGATTTTTTGCTTCAATATGTTTAAACACATATTCTGCAAAAGCTAAGGCATCCTTTTGTCTCCATACTTTAAATGTTTTTCCCTCTCTCCATAAAGATAAACTTTCTTCAACTTCCGAATGACTAATTAACTCATTTAAAATGTCACGCCACATCTCGCTTTTAGAGTTTTTTTTCGTGAGAAGTGTTAATAGAGTATGTACATAAGATTTGTAACCTGAATGAAAAATCTTTTTTAAAAGTGGACTAACAATCGTCTCAAAATGCTCCTTAGCAGTTAGTAATTCATCATTAAGGTCGTGATTTTCAAAAAGAGGCTGGACTTGTTTCATAAATGCAAAAATGAAGTCTACAGGATGGTCTTTGATGTGGGATGAAAAATTTAAAAATAAATCTAAGTGGATTCTTTTGTATGCAACCTCCTGGAGATCGCAGAGTTTAAAGACTTCAAATGCTAACTCTACATTAGTCGACAACAAATGTTCGGCTAAGACACGGATTAAATAGGTCTTTCTTTTTGTCTGAAGAGAATATTTTAAAATCCCAAAAGATAATTGCTGTAGTCGAGGGTCGTTGATGGAAGCCAATGCCTCCATCCAAGCCTGCACAGAAGATGTTGATCGATGAAATATCTCAAATATATTCGCTACGAAGTTGAACCAAGGCTCAATTTTCGAAAAAAACAAAATATTTTCAAGCTGACATTCTAAAATTCTTTTCCTTTTTTGATTGCTTCTTTCATGAATAAAAGGAAATTGCTTGATCACGTTTTCTAACCCCATGAAAGAGGGAATACACGTTTGGCAAGCAGATAACAAGTAATAGTTTAAATGACTTAAAAAAGAATTTTCAGCAAATTCATGTTCCAGGATTGCCTCTTGCAAAGGCTTCAATAATATTTTCATATGCTCCCGATATCCCGAAAGCTGAGAGCCTTCTGAAGCCAAAAAGCTGTTTTGCGGAAAATACGCATTCAAAACATGTATTAAGTAGCGACTTATTTTTTTATCTTTCAATAGAGCTAAACATGTTTGGTAACCTTTTAATGGATCAAAACGAATGAAAACAGACTTGTTTTCCTCTTGAATTTTTACAACAGGAAAACCTTCATGTTTGCTTAAGAAAATTTGGACACTGGATGCATTAAATTGCCCTCTTTTTACTCCAAGGGCTAACAATGCAAAGCACTGATGGATTTGCGTCACATCGACAAACGAAATCCCTAACCGTACACCTTGATCTATTAATGCAAAAATTGAAAAATGATCATCCAGTGCATTGGGAATCGGCAATAATTTCTTATAAATCTCATCCACAAGTATGGGCGAGACATGCTGACTAATACATAAACAAGCGTTGTAAGTCATGGCAAGAGCCATCACTTGATCATGCGGATAATGTTTTTTTAAATAAGTCGAGATCTGCAAAGCATTTTCTATCGTTAAATTATCAGTGGCCCCGATAATGAATCGATCGGTAATTTGCCATGGCAAACTCTTTTTGCTTTTTTCGCTTTGTTGAATAAATTGAAATCCCTGTCCATAGTCTCTTCGGCCCATAGAAATCAAAGCAACGAGCTTAGAAAAAATATGATTATTCATATTGTCTAAATTTTGTGCTTTCAAAACCCTTGTCAGAAAACAGATAATCCCTTGTAAGCCTCCTGCTGCATGGAATTCTCCATCATGAATATAATGACCTCCATTCGGAATTAGGGGAGTGCCATTAACTTTATCTTCTACAATGGAATTCAGACGGATGCTAAATTTCGCGTCTAAAAAGCAATCGTTAGGTTGTGATACAAAAACAACATCACAGTCAACATTCTCGTCAACAGCCGGATTGGATGTTGCTCGCCGATTTGTCCAAGAAACCAATGAGAAGAAAGGGGCTTTAATGCAAAAGTTGTTTAAACAGGCTTTTCGAACCAAATGTCTATATTTTTCATCCACCTGATCTTCTAAAAATTGCAAAACAGCATTTGTCCCTTCAGGTAAATTTTCAGAACGGGCCAAAAGAACCTGATAGTCGTCATCACAATCTTTTTGGCCTAACTCAGCACACAAATCAGGGTCTAATTGTGTTTTTCGATGATTTGTTAATTCCTCTAGAATTTTTGTAAAATAGGACTCGTCTAAAACCTTTTTCCTGACTCCGCTGCCTGCATAACAAATAATAGCCCCTTGCATATGCTTAAGCAGGGACTTGAATAGCTCTTGCATGCTAAAATCCTTAGAAGGCAATCCGCAAAGCTGATTTTTTCGATATAACTGCTGATAAAGCGCATCTAATTGTTTTTGTTCTAGTGCTAAGAGGCCAAAATTAAACCCTCTTCTGAACGGGATGGTTACCCATCCGTGGCGATCGATGTGATTCAACTCTTTTAAAATAGCAATTGTTTGATCACAGCCATCTTCTTTCGGATAAAAATCTTCAAAAAAGATCGATTCACAAACTTGTTCTTCTAAAACTGGTTCTACATAACGACTCCCAATTGCCTGAACTTGAGAGGTTTGACTTACTGAATTGAAGAGAGTCTGTACAATTGGAATCATAAACGTTCTAGGTATTTAAATAATGATGATTTAAAAGCATGAAGGATTTGAAAGAATGTCATTTTTTTCATACTTTGACTGATTTGCTCGAAAAAAAATAACAACATACATAAAAAACATCAATACTAAACAAACTGCCACGATTTTAGAATATTAACTAGCATCAAAATAACCTATACGAATTACTAAAAATTAAGACTTGAATTTATGCAGATGAATTGAAAGAATAGGGAAAATTATAGCTTAGGATTACCCAATGAAGCTTTTCTTACGAGCCCTTTTCTTCTTCAGCTGTCTTTCTCGATTATGTTTAGGCGAAATTTCAAATTCAATTATTCCTTTAATGGAACAGATTGAACAAGGAGAATCGCTTTCTCAATGGAAGTACTCACAGAACCAGTGGATAGAAATACAAGAGGGATTAGGACGCAAGGAAGAAAAAATACGGGTTGTTTCTTACAATATGCTGTTTAATTATATGGACAACCGTCTAGATGAGGTCCACCGCTGGCCAAATAGGTGCTCAAGAGTTGTGGAATTGATTCAGGCGATAAATCCTGATTTAATAGGCTCCCAAGAATTGCAACAAGACCAAGTGGAAGATCTTTTAAGCTTTTTGGGAGATGAATACGCCTTCTATGGAAAGGGAACGTTAGATGGAAAAATGAAAGGAGAGGTCAACGGTATTTTCTATCGAAAATCCCGCTTTAATGTCGACAATGAATCTGTTTTGTTTATGTCCTCTACTCCTCATACACCAGGAAAAGATCCCTATTCCTTTGCCCGAACGTTGACCATTTTAGAACTAGAAGACTTTGTGACAGGCAAACGATTTGCCATTGCGAACGCCCATGTCGCATTTGGCTCGATTGATTCCAGGGATTACTCTGTTCGATTCATGGCCTCTCACATAAGCAAAATGGCAAAAAGATTACCTGTTATTATCACAGCTGATTTGAATACGTTCCCCCATCGACAAGATATCAAAAAGTTCCCTGCTTACGATGGAGATTACCTACATCGTCTTCTTACATCTGCTGGGCTATTAAATGCGCAGAATACATCCCTTCTCGGTTTTTTAGGACCTTTATCGACTTATACAAATGATGACGGGGAAACAAAAAAAGGGGGATTTGATAATCGTTTTCTAAGTACAGGAACTCCCGGCGTGTTTTTAGATCATGTCTACGTAGGAGGGGGAATTACGGTTCTCTTGCATGCCATTGAACCTGCAAAAGTTGACCAACAATTCCCCTCAGATCATCTGCCCGTTATCGTTGATTTAATTGTCGATTAGCCCTTGTTGATTTCTTGGGCTTGCGCTTCGACTTGAAGTTTCAACTGAGCAAATCGATTTTGAACCCCAGCTAACTGGCTGCCTTCTTCTGGTTTCTTTTTCTCGATGATTTTTACCATATTATCTAAAAGACCTGGCCATTTTAAAAATCTATCGACGGGGTGTTTGATCAGTACAAACTGAACTCCCAAATCTGCATCTCGAAAGACTTTTGCTTCAGGCCTTCCTTCCGCAATGACTTGAGCTGCTTTTGTATTAATTTGTCCCATTCCTTGCTGGACTCCCAGCGTATCCTTAATCGCAACAGCTAATTGCTTAAAGGCGGCAGACTCCAAAACTCCTGCAGCCTGCGCACTTGAGGCTTCTGAAGCATCTTTTTTCTCGATTTCATTAAATTGATCGGCAATTGGCTTCAATTGATTTAAATATTGGTCAAACTTTTCTAGAAAATTTTCCAAATGTGCGCCTTCTTCTGGTGTTAAGATTTTTTTTAATGCTTCTTTTTGCACTAGAAGCTTATCATAACCTTTTTGACCTTCTTCTAATTCACGCCTTGTAGAACTTACCAACTCTTTGTGAGCTGATACAAAGTTATTCTGAATGGTTGCTTCATCTAAAAACGTTAATTTAGAACTTTCAACTTGAGCAAGACTTGCTAATGTTCTCACCTGATGCAAGCTAGAGGAAATAAGCGCGGTTTCATTTGCGTTACTTTTGAATAAAGCAGAAAATCGTGGCAAAATTTCTTCAACTTTCGATTTAAAAGCTTCTGATGAGCCAATCTGTGCACGTGCCTTCGCTTGAAATGAAGCAGGTAAAGCTGTAAGGCCTCTGGAGACAATCCCGCTCGCCATTTGCAATGTGGCCAAATTTGGTTCAAACTCAGTGTCTGAATGGGCCAGCAAACGATCCATTTTTTTCGAGATCTCTGCCTCTATTCCTACACTCAATGCTTGCACAGCATGATCTTCTTGACCACCTTCAAGCATAAATGCTGTATATGTCTGAACTTCTTCTGTTAACTTATCGAATTGCTCTTGCGTTTTCCCTGGTTCAGTTTCTAAAAGAGTTCCAATATCTTGCAAAATATTTTGCATGCGTTGTGCTGATTGTTGACGAAGAACGTCCAGGTTTTTTGCTAGTTCCGGGTCTGTTGCCACGGTATTCCATATTGCTTTGGGATCTTGCGTTTCTGAGGAACGGTTCATTTTGAGCACATCTCTAAAACGCTGCTGAATGCTTCTTCCCACCGCTGCTTCTTTTAGCCTATTTAATTCTTCAGCTAATTTTTTAGCCTCGGGTGCTCCAGCTTTGGATAAGGCTAGTTCAGCATTTTTAGTGACCAAAGTCAGCGCTGCTTTCTCATCTGAAGCTTTAAGAGATGGCCGATCTTTTTGCAGCCGTTCACTAATTCCTTTTTCCGAACTTGTTTTTCTTGTTCTAGTGTTTATATATGCACTAAACTTAACTTCCACCTTTTCCAATTCTTTTGAAATATGCGCTCCCTGGGAAGCTCCAGTTTCATGTAGTTGATCCATTTTAGCTTTTAGATCTCGAGGAAATCCCTTTACGGCGATTTCATTTAATACATCAGCTCTTTGCGTATAAAAATCTAAACGAGCTCTTTCTGCCTCAGCCCCCACAAACCTATCATAAGTCGTAAAAACTTCTTTAAAACCTGCATTCGCTGATAATAGAATGGATGTATTCCATGCCTGCATCTGGGCTTTTAGTTGACTAACGGTGTTTTCCTTCTCTTCGGAAGATTTTTCAGAAACCATCGATTCTAACATTTCTTTGGCCAGCATATTTCTTACTTCTGCCGGCGATGCCTTCAGTGTTTGAAGATCCTTGCTGGATTCTGCTTTTAATAATTGCGCCTTTAGTTTTGCCTCATCACTTGTTAATTTCGATGCCTCTTTCACTTCGGGAGATGTGAGTCTAGCTATTGCGGTTTCATTCATTTGCCTGAGTTCAGGTTGTAAAGGACCTTGAGATTTTTCGGCCAGAGATGCCAATTGTTTTTGAGCCTCAAATGCAGCAAATAAAGATTCTGCTGTGTGTTCTGGACCTGACAGAGCTTCTTGTATAAATTGCTCAATGCTTTTCTTAAGATTTACACCTTTTTTATAGTCATCACCAGATTGAGATTTCAAAATATCCAGCTTTGTCTCTAAGCGGGCAACCACACTTTCTTGCTTTAAAATGGCCCTTTCAACATCCGAAGCTAACCGACTAGGACCTTTAGCGACGAGTTCTGATTTTAATGTAGCTAAGGCGTCTTTTTCCTGCTGAATAAGGGTACTAAGAGTCTTGATTTGTTGATTATCTGCTTTTGTCAATTCTTCAACCGATTTAGATGCAACATGTTTAATTTCGAATTCAATGACTTTTTCAATTTTTAAATTATTGACGGCTAAGTCGTTCAGTTTATTTGCAACTTTACCTACTGGTCGATTGAATAAATAGGTCATTAACCCAATTTTAAATTGAGCTTCTTTTTTTTCACTTGAAGAGATTTTAGCTTCAGGAACTTCCACTCTCGTAGATGGAGATCCTTCACCTACAGGAGCTTTATTTTGAAGTTCAGTTTTAAAATAATTTGCTTTTTCTGTACTAATTTCTCGCAAAAGTAGTCGCATACTCGAAATCGGAGTTTGCGGCATTGCACTTTCTAACGAAGCTCTTGTTCTAGCATCAAGTCCTGCAATTTTTTGATCATCATTGAGAAAATTCTTCAAAAAAGCTTGACTAGTGCCAAAACCTCTAGCTAAATTTTTCACTTTTTCAAATTGATTTTCTTTTTTTTGCGGATCAGTTTCTAGTGACAATACTGCGACATGCTTGCGAATTAGAGATTCTATGACCTTCGCTTCTCTGGAAGAGACTTTCTCAGGAGAGACCTTATCTTTACTGGAAAAATTTCTGTTTTCCAGTTTTTTCTCCATGCTTCTTTCTTCGGATGATAATTTTAAATACTTACCCGCATAGACTTGCATTTTTTGCTGCAGCTCAGGAAACTGTGTTCCATGAGGATCACTTACCGCTAACTTAGCATGGGCTTTTTCGAAATTTTGTGCCGCCTTGAGAGGATCTTTGGATCCCTCAAGTAAAAGATCATTGATTTCCTTTCGCATCGCCCCTTCTGCCCCTCTGGCATCCTTTTCACTAACCAGGGTATCGTACTGCTTAGTTAAGGTTTCTACACGAGCTTTTAAGACATGCAAATCCTTTTCTAATTTTGCACGTGCAGGCCCAGATTCTGCGTGGGCAAGCTGCAATTCAATGTCTTTAATATTTTCTTTGGAATGGCGAACCGCCTCTTCCAAATTTCCCTTATCTTTTATTTCTTCACCACTGACAATCAAAGCAGAGTGAGCACTTAATTGACTTTGGGCTCGGAAAACATTTTTTGCTAAATCTTGGATAGTTCTGGAAAGATCTTTAATTTTGGTAGAACCTGATTGAGTCACAAGAGTAACTTTTTCCCGACCTTGAATAAATCCCGGTTTTTGTTCTTCCGTTTTCTGCTGTTCAATTGTTGAACTAGATAAAGAAGATGGTAATGATAAACGATTTGAAGGCTCTGGAATTGACATATTTTAAACTCCCCAACTAAAAGAGTAGAAAAAATTATTATAATCCTTATCTTTTATTATAACGAATTAACTAATCTGCGTGAAGACTTTATTTTAAATGCAAACAAGAGGGAAAGAAAAAGCCACTGAAAAACCAGTGGCCTTGAAAAGAGGGAGTACAAGCGTCCAGACGGAATTAACGTTTAGAGAACTGGAAGCGCTTACGAGCTCCTGCTCGTCCGTATTTTTTACGTTCTTTCTTACGTGAATCACGTGTCAAGAATCCTGCAGATTTAAAATCAGGGCGAAGATCTTCTTGATTTTCAACTAATGCACGTGCAAGACCGAGACGAATCGCAATAGCTTGTCCTTCAACTCCGCCGCCGTTCACGCGAATAATGATGTCATGTTTTTGAACGCCGCCTAATTTTTCAAAAGGAGCTAATACAACTTGTCTTTGAATTTCAAGTGGGAAATACTCATTGAGAGCTCTTCCATTAATATCAATTTTTCCAGTGCCCGTACGGAGGCGCACTGAGGCGACTGCAGTTTTGCGTCTACCTGTTGCAACTGTTTCTTCCAAGTGATACCTCTTTAATTACTATATGTTAGCTTTAATGGGTTTTTGAGCGTCCAAATTATGCTCTTCGCCAGCAAAAATACGCAGTCTTGTCAATTGACCATCAGTCAAACGATTTGAAGGCATCATTCCTTTAATTGCGTGCTCAAGAATATAACCAGGCTTACGCGCTAGCATTGTGCGATAAGGGATCTTTCTCATACCACCCATATACCCAGTATAGTAATGGTAGACTTTTTGTCCTTCTTTGGCACCTGTTACTCGAATTTTATCGGCATTAATAATAATTACGCCATCTCCCCCATCTTCATGTGGAGTAAAAGTAGGCTTATGTTTGCCTCGTAAAATTTTTGCGACTTCAGAAGCAAAGCGACCAAGCGTTTTCCCTGCTGCATCCAGCAAGAACCACTGATGCTTGATATCTTGCTTTTTCAGCACAAATGTTTTTTGTAGATTTTTCGTCATAATTGACCTTTTATACAAAGTTTTCGTGATAAATCATATTGAGAGCATACGCTTTATGTCGTTTTTTGCCAACTTTTTTTGCTTCAAATCTTTCACTTCTTGCTGTTTTTTGTATGAAACCTTGAAAAAGATCCCCTTATCCCCTAAAATGGTCGCAATAAAAAACTCGTATATATAACGCAATGCGTGAATTTAGTCATCAACATCTTATTATTCAACCGTTGCAACACTTTATAATTAAAATCTAATTGAGAACATTCATGCGAAATCCAAAAACATTTTATGTGCGCACCTATGGTTGCCAAATGAACGAGCTTGACTCCGAAGTGATGGTGGGAATTCTCGAAAACCGAGGGTTAGTCCGATCCATGGAAGAAGAAACCGCTGATCTCCTGATTTTCAACACCTGCTCTATTCGTGACTTGGCCGAAAGAAAAGTGATGGGCAAGTTAGGAAAGCTCGGGCGCAACCGGAACCACGATACCATTATTGGTGTGACTGGATGCATGGCAAATGCTAAAAAAGAATCTCTTTTTCACAAGGTTCCGCATATCGATTTTGTCTTAGGAACCAATAACATCCACGATCTAAACCGCGTATTAGATGACGTTATCTCAACCGGAAAGCAAACATCCCTTACCGACACTAAGTTCGAAACCGAACTGGATTATATGGGCGCAAAGCGGGACAACAAAGTGAGCGCACACGTTTCCATTATCCGGGGCTGCAGCAAGTATTGCACCTATTGCGTGGTTCCTTACACTCGCGGTGAAGAAGTCTCACGCCCCCCCGAACATATTGTCGAAGAATGTCGCCACCTCGTCTCTCAAGGATATCGTGAAATTACCCTTTTGGGACAAAATGTCAATAGTTACGGGAAAGATGCTCCTGAATGGGGATGTTTATTTCACGATTTGCTCGAGAAATTAGATGCCATTCCCGGCTTGGAGAGAATCCGTTTTATGACAAGCCACCCTGTCGATATCTCGAGAGAGCTCATGCTGGCTATCCGAGATTTAAAAAGCTTATGTGAATTTGTTCACTTTCCTATTCAAGCAGGTTCTAATCGAATTCTTAAAAAAATGCATCGCATGTACACCGTTGAAGAGTATTTAGAAAAAGTGGCGATGCTAAGAGAGCTTGTTCCCCATGTTGCTCTAGGAACTGACATTATTGTAGGATTCCCGACGGAGACAGACGAAGAGTTTCAAGAGACTTATCGTATTCTAAAAGAGACCGAGTATGCAGTCGCCTTTATTTTTGCATATAGTGCGCGCAAAGGAACCCCCGCAATGCGATGGAAAGATGATATCCCCGAAGAAGTGAAAGATCAACGGTTAAAAGCCTTAATGCAACTTCAAGAAGACATCTATGCAAAACAGCGTCAAAACCTGCTCGACGAAACCCTTGAGGTATTAGTTGAAAGACCAAGTACCAAAGATCCTCGCTTGCTTAAAGCACGTACACGATGCTGGAAAAATGTTGTGTTTGAAGGAGGTGAAGAACTCATTGGGACCTTACAAAACGTCAAAATCCATAGCTATACGAATCAAACTTTGTTAGCCACTTTATAGTTTTAGTCGCATAGGTCCTTAATCTTTTTAGGGATCTATGCGACTCTATCCCATCACTTTCTTTTATCCAAACAATCACCATCGTGAAGAATTCTTCTCTTTAATGCTTTCTTTTATATATATAAAAAATTAGAAAGCCAAATAAAGAGGTGAATATGTCACGTAAAAAAAGAAATCCTGATGACCCTAAACCCCTTAATTTTGATCGCGACGAGGAAAAAGGACCAAGCGACCATTTAAAAAAGCCCTTCATGACTCCCGCCGATGAAAGAGGAGACAATGAAGATGATCAATACTACGACGAAGAAGAAGCTCTCAGTCCAGAAGAAGTAGAAGAACGCAAAGAAGAAGGTGATTTTTAACATAAAGAAAAATGACATGTTAAAAATTTCGATTCAGGACATTTTAAAAACGGCCACCTTTTCTCCAACTGGCTCACACTCTTATTTGTATTACAAAGGCCGTCAGGTCAGACTTTTTGAAACAAAAGCTGTCCAAATCCCATTTAAAAAAATTTCCGCCCTAAAGATGCTAAAATCTCTTCAAAAACAAGAAAAAGAGCTTAAAAAACTCACTAAAGAAGAAAGAGAGGCCCTACAACGGTTTCTTTTTAGAGTTCAAGCAAAAAAGCAATCCTCGGGCCTCATTCGTCTTTTATCTAAAATACAGAATTTTTTGTCTTTTCAAGGATTTTTAACTTCTGCAGAAATCGCCGACAAAATGCTTAAATTCCTTTCGTCCAAAAATGTCACCCCTTGTCAAATCGCCATTCCAGCATCCATTTCCATGAAGAAAGGACCCCTCCTCCCAGAAAAGCCCTTAAAGCAATTCATTGCGGATTATCTGCAAAATTTTATCACAGATACATTTTCACCCCCCGAAACACAATCGACACTTCCTTTAGTGAATGAATTACACAGCGCTGTTATTAAAAATTATCCTCTTCACAACCAAATTGATCTAAAAAAAATTCAAGAACTTGCCCTTCATGTTGTGATGCGCAAAACAATCACGATTTTGCAAACAGTCGAAAAGGACAATTTTGATTCGATACTCGCAAGCTTTTCTGACAAAATTCGCTTCCATTTTGTCCTCTCTCCCTCTTTTAATCTGACTGAAGAAATCATCCGTAGGTTAAAAACAAGTCAATCCCAAAAACTGCGAAAAGATATTAAAAATTTTGTTAGTTCGTTTTTGATGCCTTATTTACAGGGAAGAATTACACAAGATAATGAACATCTACAACGACAACCGATGCTCCAACTACTTTATCAACATTTTGGGAAATGCCATCATTTCAGAAGAAAAACCGGAAAAGTGATCGCTCTCGAGGCTTATATCATTGAAGCCGTACGCGCAATGGATCTTTATCTGAGAAACATACACTATACAAAACATGGGGATGTTTATACCCCCCCTTTCAAAGAAAGCATCATTGCTGAGATCCTTTCACCTCTTCACATCGCCCTGGAAAAAGATTTTCTCCTTACGTTTAAAAAAGAACAATTAAAACTCAAAATTCACGCGGCTTTAATTAACTACCAACAAAAACAAATCAGAGCCTTCCAAAAAGCTTTTGAAGAGATTTGTGAAATTAAACAACAAGCGATTTTGAATTCACAGCTAGAAAATAATATAGTCTTCACTACTCCCTTAGGAAGCTTTAGATGTTTTATTCAATTGCTAAAAACACCTCAGGAAATGAAAGTCTTTATTTATGAAGAAAAATACCGCCTTATTCTAAAAGAAGGTTCTACATACTATTGTGCATTACATTCTCAAGATAAAATGCAGTGGGATGCCCAATTTAATCTTCCGACCGATTTACAAGAATCCCCCCTTAACCCCTCCTTACGCTATCTCGGAGTGAAATTTTATTGTGACAAAGAAGGTCTCACTTACTACATCAATACAACGGGAAAATTTGTGCAAGCCACTCCCAATCAAATTTTACGCATTCAAACGCTAGCAGAATCTATAGAGCAAAAAAAAGAATGCCTCCTTTTTGGTATCGATCGATACGCGCCTGATTTATACCAAGAACAATTAGGCTTTTATAAGATCTATCAAAATACATTGTTCCCAAAAATGAATTTTTAACAAAAGCGGATCGTGATGACAACACCTACAGCAAGAGCCATGGCTGCATCTCTTAGGACATATCACCGCCCCCTAGATGAAGAAACCGATTTTCTTGAAAATTGGGATCAGGTTGTTAACAGAGTTATCCATCATCAACAGTGGCTCTGGGAAAGAGCTTTAGGTCGAAATCTCAATGCCCATGAAATGCAAGAGTTGGAAGAAACACGTCTTCTTATTCTAGAAAGACGCATCGCTCCTGCCGGACGCACGCTGTGGCTGGGGGGAACAGAACTTAGCCAAGTAAGAGAATCCTGCATGTTTAATTGCGCTTACACACATGTAGAGACTGTCTATGATGTTGTCGATGTTTTATGGCTCCTTTTACAGGGGTGTGGAGTCGGATTCAAACCGATTATTGGAACGTTAAATGGCCTTAGAAAACCACTAGAAGACATTCAAATCATCCCATCCAAACGCATTCAAAAAGGCGGACTTGAGCATAATGTCGAACACTATGATCCTCATTCTCAAACATGGACAATCAAAGTTGGGGATTCTGCAAGCGCTTGGGCAAAGGCCATCGGAAAACTGATTGCGGGTAAATTCCCTGCTAAAACACTGGTCTTAGATTTTTCAGAAATACGCCCTGCTGGAGCAAGAGTCAAAGGATATGGATGGATATCTTCGGGCGATATTCCCATGAGCAAAGCTTTTAAAGCCATTGCAACTCTTTTATCTAACCGTGCAGATCAACTTTTGACCCGCATCGATATCTTGGACATTGTGAATTGGCTTGGCACCCTCTTATCAAACCGTCGTTCTGCGCAAATTGCCCTTTTCGAATATGGACAACCCGAATGGGAAGAATTTGCTACCTCCAAAAAGGATTGGTGGTTAAAAGATAACGCCCACCGGCAGCAGTCAAATAATAGCCTGCTTTTTAGAACCAAACCATCTAAAGAGGAGCTTGAATACATTTTCAAGCTAATGATTGATTCAGGAGGTTCTGAACCCGGCCTTATTAATGCTGAGGCGGCAGAGCGACGTGCCCCCTGGTTCAAAGGCTGTAATCCATGTGTCGAAGTTTTACTAGGAAATAAAAGTTTTTGCAATCTCTCAGAAGTCAATCTTTTAGCTTTCTTAGGAGATAAAACCGGGCTTGAACGAGCACTCTATCTAACAGCGCGAATGAATTATCGACAAACCATGGTTGATCTACGCGATGAAATTCTCCAAGAAGCCTGGCATTTGAATAACCAATTCTTGCACTTATGCGGTGTAGGCCTGACAGGGATTCGAGCAAATCCTCTTTCAGCCTATGATTACAAAAGAATGAAAAATATTGCTGTTAGTGCAGCTTATAGCATGGCGAATGAACTAAACAGTCCGCTACCAAAAAATGTAACCTGCGTTAAGCCAAGCGGCACATTAAGTAAAATCATGGGGACAGAAGAATGGGGGGAGGTTCCAGAAGGAATCCATCTTCCTCTCGGAAAATACATTTTAAATTCTATCACATTTTCAAAATATGACCCTCTTGTTAATCGCTTGAAGAATGCGGGTTATGAAGTAATGGAAAAGCCTTTTGAACTAGAGTCCGTTCTGGTTAAATTTCCAATTAGATACGAAAAAATCCCTTTCACACACGCTCTCGTTACGCACAAAAACGGAACAGTTGAAGAAATAGACATCAATACAGATTCCGCTGTGGTTCAACTTGAATGGTATCGTCTTCTACAAGAATCATGGTCCGAACAAAATGTATCCACCACAATTTCTTATGATCCTTCCGAAATCCCGGAAATCATCGATTGGCTTCTCACGCATTGGGATGTTTATGTGGGGGTTTCTTTTTTACTTCGAAATGACCCGACAAAAAATGCTCAGGATCTTGGCTATGCCTATCTTCCCCAAGAAGTTATTTCCAAGACTACCTACGACGATTACGTCAAAACTTTAAAGCCTATTTCATATGAAGGACTTCGCTTACAAGGTAATGCCTTCGATGACACCTGTTTATCTGGCGCCTGCCCTGCGGATTAATTCCCCTATAAAAACTAAGCAATTATTTAACTATTTAAATATTATTCCACTTATTATAAACTTATGCAAGTAGCTGTAAATCTGCTATATAAATTTTGCATAGATCTCTTTAAGCTTACAATTAAACTTTCCATACTTAATAGCTAAACGACACATTTCATAAGAAATTAAGGAAACACATCATGCAAGCCCATCAATATTGGAATACACAAATTTCTAATTTTTGCATAAACAATCTCGGTCCACATCAGTTACATGTCCATAATAAAAATGTTGATGCCAATCAAGAAGAAGACGAAAAAAAAACTTCTTTTAATCGAATTGATGCATTCTCGACATACATTAGCTATCAAATTGCTTCTTCTCAAAATGAGAAAAAAATTTTAATCGATTTATTTAAAAAAGACATTCAGTATATTCAACAGAATGAACCTCAAGCTCTCTGGCAGAAACACATCGACGTCGTACATGGAATTTTAGATATTCTTGCGCTGGTAACCTCAAGTACGGTTCAAAACACCCCCTTGAAGAAACTTCAATCAACGATTGCAAGTCGCCAACAAGAAAAAAACCAAGCTTTGAATAAGTCTTTGCTTTCTTTTCTTTTAAGTCCGACTAATTTTCATAATTGGTATCAAGCATAACCTCTTCATACCAAATTTAATATCTCTTTAAGAAAGTCTTTCTTGAATATATCTACAACTATTTAATTGCCGTAAATTTTAAAACCATTTAGATTGCTTGTCTTTCTAACTCAATTTTTACCTTTTTAAATCTCAACACAAATAAACACCATTAATTCACATCATAGTTTGACAAAAACAAAATAGACATAAAATATTAATCAAAGCACAAAACAAATAACTTTTATCAAAGGTGAAATATTATGCAAATAACAGGAACAAATCCATTAAATCAAGACGAGTGGCTATGCACCTCTCCTGAAATAGGCCTTGGACCAAATGGCTGCACAACTCGCCATAATCATTGTCATATAAGCTTACTTTTCGATGCTGCCCAGCGCCCCCTTGTTAGTGAAAATCATCTTTTTCAAGAGCTAGAAAAAATACAAAAATGTTTAGAATTTTTTAGCTCTCAAATTCGATCTGATTTAATCATTTTCCCCCCTCAAATTAAAAAAAAAATGCTCTTATCTTTTATAAGCGACATCAAACTCTTTGAAACCACTTTTAATTGCGTTTCACTCCAAAAAAATGATGCTGATCTAATGAGTGACTATATCACTAGACTCTTTACTGAAACACTCTCAGGATACTCAGAAAGTTCTCACGCTTCTCCCATAAGCTCAACTGAATCCTCGCCAACTCCCAGATTGGCTGTCCAGCATAGGTTCGGCCCTAAAAACAAACAGCCCTCCTTCAATAATGAATCTAAAACATGCGAACATACTCATGGGCTTTATCTAAAAAGCACATACCTTTCTAAGCGAACTATTTCTCAGTTAAAAGATCTCATGGAAAAAATCTCTCACTGTTGTGATTTTCATTTCAAAGCTCTAGCAGAGTATCCAGAAGAGCAAGAAAAATTATTAGAAAAAGAAAATAGCCTCATTAAGCACATAAGAATGCAACTTGAAGCAAAGGAAAAAGCTTTAATGCAAAGCTCCGCAGTAGAAAAAGAATCGGATTCTACGGAGTCTGACTCTTTTAGCTGTGATTTAAATGACACTTCAGAAAAACCTCAATCAGAGTTCACCACTTATTCAAGAAAAAGACATTCTCCCGAAGAATCTGAAGACTCATCCACCTTTCCCCAATCACCACTACCAAGAAATAAAAGGATAAGACCTACCGAATTTCACAATCAGCTTCAGCAACGCCTATCCGTAGCAGCAAGAGCTGGGGAACCCCATAGTCAATCCAAGACCCCCTCACACTCCTCTCCTCTGTTTAGTATGCATTTCGAATCACCGTCAGCAAGAAGTTCTTCTACCATTGGATCTCCCCTCCCTTCAAAAAACTCACCTCATCCCATATTTCCATCAACAACGCCCCTTAAATTTCCTCTGTTTTCCCCTCAATCATATCTTTCTGAAGCTGCAAGACGAGCGACAGAAATTCCAAGTAAAAAAGCGACATCATCGCGCTATTCATTGTTTAGAGTACCTTCTAGCCCTAGTCATTCACCATTATCCACTCATAGGAAAATCTCACCCCACCCCATATCTCCATCAACAGATCGCTTTGGTTCGCCCCTTAGCGCTCCGAGTCCTCGTTTTTCCTTTCCACCACTTTCTTCCTCAGCTGCAGGAGGAATCACACTCCTGCCCTTGTTTAGAGAGCGTGCTGAATCGCCTTTACCAAGAGACATGGGAGATTCTGCTTTTGAAGCTCATAATCAGGAAAGCTCACCTTACCCAACCTTCATACCTGAAGACCATTTTGATTCTCCATTTATCCCTCATCCATCCCCAATATCAAGAAGAAGGAACGTCTCTGCCGATGATCGGCGATCTGAGCCACCAAGAACAACTTCAACAAAAACTAAAATTCGTTTTACCCACATCCGAAAAGAACAACTCGAATCCGAGAAAGCCGAACGATCAGAAAAAGAAACTTCTGAAAAATTAGGCATTAACTTTGTTTTAAATCATCAATAAAAAATTCGATTATTTTTACAGGAAAAAATGTTACCAAACGAAAGTCACAACCATACATTTTCTGAACAGTGGGGACAAAAGTCCCCCATTTTCACAAGAGAGTTAGATCAAGCCCTTGTCTATTCTCATTGCCATGACTTAGAAAGCAGGAGACTAGATGTCATTTCTGGAGCTGCTTTATATCAGCTTCAGAATTGTATTTATAAACTCTCAGATCTCATTAAAATGCCCCATATTTCTTTGAATCATAGAAGAAAAATGGTCCATTTACTTGAAGAAGACATTTATCATTTAAAATATATATTGCATGCGATACGCATCGATGCAATCGCTCACCATGCGTGGACAAGAATAATAGATGAGCTATACAAATCCACTCTGGAACAATTTGCTAAAGAAGCACCCATGGAGCTATCTAAAGAGCCTCCACAATTCACTTATAAGTACCCCTTTCCCGAGAGCAGTTTTTTAATGCTAGAATACCAGAGCCGCATTGAAAGCTATCGACCGGAGGAGCCCCGAACACAACAACCACCTATCGAAAATAAGCAGCAGGCCTCCATTGAAAAAATGGCGGGGAAATGCACGCATATTTATCATCGCTACACAACAATCCCCTCCCAAACGAAAGACGGGCCAGATACTATCCATCATTATCATGGACGTTACGAAGAAAGTATTCCATGGAAGATCGATCACCTACAAAAACTGAATATCGCAGTGCAAAAATGCATAGAATCTCATCACAATAATTTGACCATTTCCGAATTTGCAAAAAGAGAGGCTCTGCTCGTAGATAAACGATTGCAGAAAAGAATTACGGATGAATTAAATTTACAAAATATTAAAGCAAATGCAACTGCATGCAAAAGAAAAGCTGTAGAGTTAGAAGAGGATGCTAAAGGCTCTAAAAATGATGTAAACCAAAAGAAAGTGGCTCGGGAGAAAGAGCAAGAGGTCTCACAAAACCACAATCCGAGAGTTTAAAAAAGGACAACGCCCCATTACGTGGGGCGTTATTCTAATATTTTAACGAATTGCTGAACGTCTGAATCTTGCGCCTTAACGTGTTCTGCAATAGATTTGCGATGACGCGCTTGTAAGATTTTTTTAATTGCATCTTCCTGCTTTTCTAGATCCAGGTGATGGAAAAAATCCGAGCTGATTAAAAGGAGATCTCGAAAATCCTCTTCCGTTTGAAGCAATGAAACACCTTTTTTGGCTAGCTTAACAAAAGCTTCTTTTTCTCCATCTTGCACCAAAAATGTCAAAATTTCGAAGATAAATTCCAAATCAGGTTTTGCCATGATTTTTTTGGTCAGTTGACGCACCTGCTGGTTGGCACCATGACTATCTGTGACAGCTAAAATGCGAGTGGTTAAGAACTCAAACCATTTCTCATCTTTGATATATTTTTGAAAGCCTTCAATGAGCTCTGAGGCATAGGAATAGTTGTGGTGATCAATTTGTTCTGCAATAAAGTCGTATAAAAAGCTTTCGATGTCATTCGCACAAGTATTTGTGACCAATTCAAAAACTTCTAAAGGTTTCCCTCCTCCATCTACATTTTCATCCAAGATAACTTGGAGATTCGCTAAGACGTCTTGGATTCCTTCTTCCTGATCAAGATTACCCTGGTCATACAGATAAATTTGATGATCTAATTCATCACAAAATGTAGAAAGACTAGGCTTTTCAGGAATAAGTCTACGCCATAATTCGAAAAGCAATAGATAGATTTGATCCTCATCTTCCTGAGAAATCTCCGAACCTTCGACCAGCTCATCTGTCAAATCTTCCGAATTATCACAATGCTCAGCTAAAGCTGTAAAGCTAACCTTATCCAGGTCAACATGCTTTGCCTGCAAACGATTAAAAATTTCAAAAACTGGGAGGGCTCGATAGTCCTCTACTTGCCAAGCTAAAACTTTTATACTTGGATCAAGTAACCAATTCATTCGTAACAAATTATATAAAGCTTTTCGCTCTACTTGCATCTCAACGACTCTACGTAAAAATATTCATTAATTTGCTTATAAGTATAGCTCACTCAGTGCATTTGAGCAATACCTTAAATCTCAAAGCTCCATTTTTTTGAAACATTAAAATTTATCCTATCAACCTCTCTACCTATAAGGTTCTATCAATTGAATGTCTGCGGCCTTGATATACCCAATTTCGCCTTTTGGCGTCGCAATTTTCATCCACGCTCCCTTATTCAAATCTAAAACTTCAACTTTAGATCCGGCAATCAACGGGTCTTCCCGGACTTTTGCGTACTGCGTTCCGGCATCTCGATAAAGAAAAGCGGGCTGAGTAATAATTCCATCCACAGAAGAAAAGAAGCGGGAATAAAAAACACTTCCCAATAAAATCAAAGCGATGGCAGCCAAGGTCCAAAAAACAGGTTTAATCCAAGAAAATTGATACCAAATAAAAAGAGAAATGCTGGCAATTATCAGGATCAAGCAAAAGGATAAAAGTTGTAATCTAGTGGGCAAAAGCCATTCTTGAAAAAAAACGAGATATTGAAAAACATTTGCTTTGGAGCTGTCTACAATCCCCAACTTTTGACGCGTAATTCTTAAATTTTCTTGCACTTTAGACGAATCAGAAAGTAGGTTCAAGGCTTTTTCATAATACAAAATGGCCAAGGGGTATTCTTCTAATTGAAAATAGGTATTTCCCAGGTTATAGTAAAGTTTGCCGTCTCCATAAATAGGGTGATAAGCAACTTCCATCTCCAAATATCCCTCTAATGCTTGATTAAAGGCTTTTTTTCTCTCGCTGAGAGTGGTTGCCCTTTCACCTTCTTGATAGGCTTTTTCGACCTTCTCCAATTCTTTTTGCAAAGTTTCTCGAATCAAAAAAACGAAACCCGCCATAAGCACAAGGCAGAGTAAACCTGCTATCCCGATCTTTTTGAAATTTTTTGGCATCTTTTACTCCACCTTAGAAAAGAGTTCCTTTCCTTTCGTTAAATATTCCTCGACCGAAACCTCGGGATGACCGGAAAAACGCATTTTTTCAACTTGCATCAAAAACTCACGTACTTCTCCCACAATCCCCTCTCGCGGCAAAGCACCAAAAGTGACCTCTGTCGTTGGAATTTTTTTCTTCTCAACTAAGCGTGTGAGCAAGGCTCGTGTGATTAAAGCAAAGCAGAGATCGGGCTGATGCTGGTTCTTTAAGGCTTCTTTTAAAATTTGCTCACTCTGTGGAATTGTTGAATGGCGTTGCATATCAGCAAGATGTTTTTTTAATTGAATTTGAAATAATAAGAACCCAACACCAAGTGGAATCAGAAGAAGAGACCACCAAGTTGCTAAAAATCGATTATCTAAATTTTGTCTAGTTAAGGGCTCATTGCCTTGAATTTCTATATCGTGCGGTTTCGCATTCTGGGGACTCCACGCCTCCTTCGCATTGACTTGCGTTTCTTTTTGGAGATCCGGCTGAGATTCTGTGACCGTTAGTGGAATAGGAGCTGAGCGTTTAATCACATACTTTTTGGTCTGAGGATTAAACGAAGAAAATTCAATACTCGGGATCTCATGCACCAAAATAGATAATGGACGCATCTCAGCAATAAAAGAAACGGTATCACCTTGAATTTTTCCTGAATCGTGCAAATCGCTCTGTGTGAAAAGTCCTTCAAATCCAGGTTGACAGCATAAATCTGGTAATTTAATAGTCGATAAATCACCCTTACCTGTCACTTGAATCGATAACTGAATCTTATCCCCCACCTGCACAGTGGATGGTGTTAGCATTTTTACTTGGTAAGTAAAATCACCGATGGCACCATTAAACGTTTTGGGTGTAGTTTCTTGAGGAAGTTCATTCACAATAACAGTTACAATAGGCGCTGGAGCACTTAAGAGCTGTCTTTCTGGTCCTGCATATCCTTCAATTAAAGATGGACCATAAACATACTTTCCTGGTTTAACAGCTTCAACCTCTTGCATGATTTCTCGAATACTAAAATTGCCTTCTGTATGGTCATGGATTTGTTTACTCCCCACTTTACGCATGCCCACAGCATCAAGCATAGGGACAAGCTCTTTAGTGAGATTAATATCGGTATTGAAGACATAACGATAAACAAGTTGCGTACGCTCTCCTGGAAACAAGGTCGACTTTCCCTGCACAAAAGCTTCTAATTTTAACACAGGGGTTACATTTGTATTGGTGGACGCAGTGGACTTAGGAGGGGCGGCAGAGGGGGGCTCATAAGTGGAGCTCGGTTTAGCAGGAACTGCTGTTGGTCTGGAAGCATGCGCATCATGAACTTCATAAGAGGAAAGTGCAGACTGATATTTTTTCCCTCCAACTGTGACATGAATATTAGGTAGCACATAAAGTCCCTTATCTTGCGAATCTAACGTAAAAAGATAAATAGAAATAACTAGCGGGCTGCCCTGTGCCATTCGTACATCACGCTGGAATTGGGCTTTTAAAGGCGTTTTCCCATTTAGCATAAAACTTCCAGCGTCCACAGCCTCCTGTGAATCATGCGTAATCATAATCGTCCCAGGCAAGGGTTGTCCAGCAAAGGCCTGATCACTTTCGATCTCCGCTGTCACTTTCACGTCTTCAGCACAAAAACAAAAACTATGCTCGAAAAAAAAGAAGAGAAGCATGAAACCTATTCTTACCATGGTTTGTCTCCTTGGTTGATCGAAGCTGGAGCATAGGCTTGTTTCAAAGCGCGATCACTTTTTTCCATTTCTTGAGCCATTTTAAAAACTTGGTTCATTTTCTGTTCCGCAGGTTGCGTGGAAGAGGACGTATTCTGTTTTTGCGGTTGTTGGGCTTGCTGAAGATTTTTTAACTTTTCTAAAGCAGTAAACCAATCTTCTACTGCTTGCTCTTGTAAAGAGGCCACTTTGGCAAAATTCGATTCCGGGGTTTGTAAGTTTTTTTCTGCTGCTCGTGCTTTTTCATATCCGGACCCTACAAAGGACAAGATATCTTTCCAATCCTTTTCTGAAAATTGATCATGCGTATTTTTTTGCTGCATGTTGACAACCGCTTCTAAAAATTGCGGAATTTCAGCAAAAGTTTCGGTTTGCCGATTCTGCACAATCTTTTGAACCTCCTCGATTTGCTTCGGCATTTTTTGTTGCAATTGATTGATTTTTAATGCAAAGCGCTGTTTCTCGATCGCTCTTCTCAGCAATTCTTGAGCATCTGTTTTGCCGCCTCCCTCTTGCTGATCCATCACATTTTTTAATTCCTGCTCAGCCTCTTCAAAATAAAAACGTCCTAAAACATCGTTTTTTTCTTTCATGAAGTGCACACTTTTTTCCAGATTTTGAGTGGACTTTTGCAAACCTGTCCTTATCTGATCTTTCCCCCATTCTTGCAGCTGTTTTTGCTCCTCCAATAAACCAACGAGGGCAAGTGTGGATAAAGAATCTTGTAATTCCAAATTGAGATAAGACTGATTAAGCCTTTGCAACAAAGACATAAATGGCCTTCCTTTCCATATTTTTTGCAAAAGATTTTGCAAATTCTTCTCAGCTAAATTCAAATGCTCTAAGCTTTCTTTCCATCTTCCCTGCTGCATCTTATCCAGAGCTAAATTAAAGTCATCCGAGGCATAATGAAAGGGAGATTGCGATTCTTTTTCGAAAAAAGGCTGCAAGGTTTTCCAGAGAAAGATCCAAGATTGCGCATTCGATAAAAACCATTCTTTATAAGCTTCCTCTTGGGAGGATGTAAAAGCTTGAGATTCTAAAAAATGGAGGTCTTCTATAATAGCATTTACACCTGTCAACAAGAGTGGGATTCCATTTTCTGGAGAAAACTGAGAAAGTTGTTTTTGCTGATTCACTTGTATCGCCGAAGCAAGCTGTATACGAATCTCTCTTGTGATAGCACGCAAATTTTCTGAGACCTCACAAACCTGGCTACCTTCAATGCGTTGTAACGAACACTCTGCCTTTTGTGCTTCTTCTGCATTCATCAGAGCATTTTTTAAAATATACACAACAGAGATAAAATGATCCTCTGTATCACTCTGATTTTGCGATAGCTGAATTCCTTGAAATAGACGTGTAATGGCTAAATTTTTTTTCAGAGAAATCACTAATAAGGGGAAAGAGGTTGCAGATGGAGCGATTTGCTGAAATTGCGATAAAGCTTCATTCCATTTTTTTTGTGCAAGCAAAGCTGTCCCTCTATTGTACATCACAATTTCCTTCTGCCAACGCCACATAGGGAGCTGCAAAATTTTTCCATATTCTTGTTCAGCTCGTTGATAATCTCTCGCTGTAAATTGTCGGTTGGCGATATCGGTTTTAATTTCAGACTCCGTTTCTGCCGCACATAGGGCTAGACCAAGGCATGAAATCACCCAAACCATCCACAGTTTCATTTGGGACTCCGTGTTTGATGACGCACAATAGGAAAAAGAATTTCAATTGTTAAAAAAAGAAGCGCAAAGGCTAATGGATATTGGAAATATAGGGTGTAGATTAAAGATTGAACCATATCTTCTTTTACAGAAGAAGTCTCGTTGGGCTTTGATATCCATTCCTCGAGGTTTTTCTTTTTCATTTTGCTGAGGATATCCTGAGCAATCTCAATGGAAGACTCCTGGTCTGCGATGATATACTCCCCGGAACTCTCTCCAATTTGTTTGAGCCATGTATCATCTCTTTTGGAATGAATTCTTTGCCCTTGTTCAAGAACATCAGGAATTTCCCCTCCTTCTCTAGAGCCAATTCCTATTGTATAAATGGTTAATCTATCCTTAAATTTTGTTTTCAAGTCATCTAGAAGGACTCTTAAGTTTTTGGCTTTTTCTTCGGCCGAGATATTTTCTGTGTCTTCCCCATCGCTTAATAATACAGCCACCAACTTTCGATCTTGCGGCAACTCTGAAATTTCTTTCTGGATGGCTTTTACAGCGTTAATCAGACTTGTTCCAGTGACATTCCCCTCATTTATCTGTAGATCTCGTATCATTAAACGCAAAAATAAGGCATCCATCGTTGCAGGAGAAAGTCTGGTCGCTTGCCCCGCAAATCCCCACAAAGAAGCACTTTTACCATCGAGCTGTCGAGCAAGCTCGTCCACAATTTCTTTTCCATATTCAGAACGGGTTTGGTTACGAATATCTTTCACTTGCATCGACGCAGAAGTATCCAGGATGAATTGCATCTGATGTGTAGGAATCCCTTCTTCCTGCCCAGTTGAGAGAACTCTATTTGGTGCATAATGACTATTCCCTTTTGGTTGCATAAGGGCTAATACTGCTGCTAGCCAAGTCAGACACAGAAGTGTCCCCTTTACCCAAGTACTTACAGGATCTCGAGGAAGCATGACCATTTGGACAATCTTTGAATACTGTTGCATTACACTCAAGCGGTGGCGATGTAAAAACATCCCGGCTAAAACAAACAGGAAAACTCCCGGAATTAAAAAGGCGGCGAGAGGGAAATCAAAGAAAAGATCTTTTATCATGGTGCTGTTCTCAATAAAAAAGCCTTTAGAAGAACCGAAAGCAATAGGCATCCTAATCCAATGACGATCAAATAGGGATATAAGGAAATCCTTTGATATCTCATTGGCTGATCTCGTTTACTCAAAACAGGCAATATACTTTTTTCTAGTTTATCGATATCGGCATAAATATTTTTTAATTCTTCAATATGATCGAGAAGATAAAACTTCCCGCCTGTTATTTCTGTCACTTTTTGCATAACTCTTCTCTCAGATCCAAATTCTTCCGATGCGATACGGGGTTCCACATTAATGATATACACACGTACCCCTTGCTCTTTCGCATATTTGGCAGCATCTTCCAACTCAATACTGCGATATTGATCTTCCCGATCGAGTGGGTTAGGATCTTGAAAGCCATCTGTCACGATTAACATGATCGAGTTTTTGATTGTATAAGGAGAAGCTTCTTTAAGTTCTTCTGCAAAATGTTTTGTGGAGGCAATCAAATTAGCTGTTTTAAAAATCGCATAACCAATGGATGTCCCGTCCTCGTCTTGATGCTTCACAATTGAAAATTTATTGAGTTGATCGATAATCGCTTGATGATCCAATGTCAGGGGAGATAGAACCTGTGCAGTTCTGGCAAAACCAATCAATCCAACAAGGTCGTTGTGTAGTCCCTTCAAGCCTTTGGTGGGATCGCCTTTTACAAAGTCTTTGGTTATTTCCACAATAAAATCGATTTTTGGAACAGAAATGCGTCCTTTTTCATCGGAACTGAGTGGAATTTTTTGTGCCATAGATCCTGATTGGTCCAAAACCAGATAGATGGCAATTCCCTCATGAGGAGTGTGATCTCGCGCACGCTCCCCACGATCTGGTTTTAAGAGATAAAAATGGGGATCCATCCATGCAATTGTCAAAAAGGCTAAAGATCCGATTTTTAACCAAAAAGGGACTGCAGCATACTTAGCTCTCCAACTCAAGGTCAGTGGCTTTAAATCTGTCAAATTAGAAAATAAAAAAAGGGGTTGCTGGGGAAGTTTGCCGGCTTTCCAAAGCCCTAAAAAAATCGCCCATCCCAATAGAGCAAAAAAGCTAGATAAATAGCTGATTTCAAAGGAAATACCTTCCATGACTCAGCCTCGATTGTTTTCTTGCGGCAACCAAAAATATAAAAGTAGACTGTTTGTAAAAATAGAAAAAAAACTCATCGCAATGGTAAAGGCGACCAACCAAGGATGCAAAAGCCCCATCGCAGCAAAAGGGATTCCTAAAACCGGATATAAAAATGCAAACCCCACATTCTGACGCATTTTTCTAATGGCTTCTTTTGATACGTCTTCCGCTTTTGCTATGGCCAATTCCTCTTCAAGGTTTTCCTTCAACCAAGCCACTGTTCGATTATAGATGTTTATAATGATGGGCATGGCTAATCCTAGCATGCAGGGACAGGCCATCACCCACACATCTGCACCGATTCCACAAGCACGCCAACCATTTCCTTTTATCAGCCACCATGTCAAAAAGGCAATCACGCTACTCAGCGTAATCACACCTAAAAGAACATGTGCAAGGCGATCAGCAAAAACTTTCGGGAGCAAGTCAATTTGATTTCTCTGCTTACCAACAAGTAACCATTCTCCTAGTAGCAAAACAGTGATTGTAATCGCACTCACCATAAAAAAAGATGGTAAATTTTGTTGCCATAAAACGCAGCTATATAGGTAAACAACTGTTGAAATCATCATAAGCACCGTTTTGTGGCCGACTTGTCTTTTACGTAAAGCATGGTAAGCTTGCCAATAGAATAAAAAACCACCTATTAGTTGAATGAGAGTTGCCAAAATGAACTGTATATTTTCTGAGATGAAGATTTGTCTGCCCGTTAGCATTCCCCCAATTTGCACAAAAAATGGCAAGCAGAGAAAACATGCGGCTAAGCAGAGTATCAAAAGTACTTTCTTTCCATCCCCTAATTTCATGGATCAGCCCCCTCAGATTCAAAAAAACTTAATACTCTATCTAAATCATCTAAGCTATAGTAATCAATAGTGATTCTGCCCTTTTTGCCTTTTCCTAAAATATGCACTTTTGTTCCTAACTTCCGTTGAAGCTTTTCCGATAGCTGTTCAAGGAAGAAGTCTCGATTTGCATAAACCAAAGCATTTTTTTTGGCTTTTTCTTGAATGCGCAAACTAGCTTGTTCGGCTTCTCTAACTGTTAACTCATCCCTTAAAATCAATTCATAAAGCAAATGTTGTTTTTCTAAATCTGGCTGGGAAAGAATAGCTTTTGCGTGCCCCATGGTAATGACATTCTTTGAAACATCATCCTGAATATATTTTGGTAGGGTTAATAAGCGGAGATAATTGGACACTGTCGAACGCTTCTTTCCAATTCGCCCAGCTAATTCATCTTGGCTAAACCCAAATTCCAGCATCAAGCTCTTTAAGGCCTTCGCAACTTCAATGGGATTTAAATCGACTCTTTGCACATTTTCGATCAATGCGGCTTGTGCAGATAGCTGTTCACAGCTGTTGCGCACGACCACTTTCAAGGTAGTCAATCCAGCGATTTGCGCAGCTCGGCAGCGTCTTTCCCCAGAAATGATCTCGTACTTTTTTTCATTGGCTTCATTTGTCACCAAGCGGACAAGAGGAGGATGTAAAATACCCACAGCTTTAATTGAACAAGCTAACTCATCAAGTTCCTCTTCTGAAAAATTCCGGCGTGGCTGAAAAGGATTCACTTGAATTTGAGAGAGTTGAACTTCAACCAACTCTTCCTGATAAAATGTCTCTTCGTTATTTTTTTTCTCTACAACTTGATTCATCACGACCTACAAGGTTTTTCGCTTTACAATAAAAACTATTTGTTTATGATTAATGCTTTACAGCAAGAAAATGGTAAATGATTAAAGAAAACATTCATTAAATTTCAAGCTGTTTTTATCTTTTCCGCAAAATTCTAGAACTTATTTTTGACTGAGTGTGGTTAAACTACAATGAAAAAGCAGCATAAACATCTATCGTCTCCTTTTGAAACTTCTGAAACAGCCTCTTCTTCTTCCCAATTTGATTGGGATTCTGTAATGCACTGGCTGGAAACAAATGGCAAAATCCTTCTTGGAGTCGCTGCCATTCTGTTTTTTTTATTGATTCTTTTCTTCCGCTTTATTTTCGATGACGGAAAAAATGCAGAAGCAGACTATTTTCAAGCAGCCTCCGCCTTTCATATATTTGAAACTGCACATCCTGGCACCAATCCAAAAGTTGAACTGGAAGCTTTAGATACTTTGTTAACCAAGAGACCCGAATTGCATGCCGCTTACGATGGAGTGATCGCTCAAACTCTGATTAACCGTGGTTTGATTCAGGATGCGCAACCTTTTGCTGAATCAGCTCTTTCTCGCACAAAAAAAGACGAGCTCCCTTTTTATACAATCTTTGCACAAACAACATTGGCCATCTGTGATAAAAAATATGAACAAGCTTTAAATGCTACTCAAACTCTCGCCAAACAAATGGAAGAACAAAC
This sequence comes from Parachlamydia acanthamoebae, assembly GCF_000875975.1. Lineage (NCBI taxonomy): Bacteria > Pseudomonadati > Chlamydiota > Chlamydiia > Parachlamydiales > Parachlamydiaceae > Parachlamydia > Parachlamydia acanthamoebae. Next base: position 176,894 of record NZ_BAWW01000003.1, read on the forward strand.
TGACCACTTTTCTTTTGGCGAAACTTTAAACGCATTTAATCTACTACGCCTGGCCATGTTGAATCAACAATTGGGAGCCCCTCAAGAAGAGCGCAAAGTCTGGGAGTCTTGGGATTCCTTTAGAAAAAAATCTCCTGTTGTTTATGAAAAAATTGCTCGAGAGTTTGAAAGCGAAAAGATTCTTTTAACTAATTATGTCGAATCTCGTGAAAAGATTTTAAAAAAATAAGCATCATTAGCTTGCAGGTATTTTTTTTAGATGATAAATCTAGAATAAGCACTCAGTAGTTTAAATTGATAAATTATTGGGTAAATCCCTCAACATGCTTAGCAGAAGGGATTTTGTCTTTGTCCCCAAAATAGTGGAACGATGGAGCACCAGGGAGGTGACATAAGTCTTTATTCGCTCGAAGCCACAGCCTTTGGGATTTTAAAATGAAAAAGAAAATAAAGCTTGCCGTTTTAAAAATTGGAAACAGGCAAGATTAGAAACAAATCAATTGGAATACGTCAAAAATGATATGTTTTGGTTTCAAAAATAAACTAAAACAAAGATGCGTTTTCCGGAAACTCCCTAGCTTTGGGTAAGTGGAGAATAATTCGTGAGTTCAAATAGTTACTCACTGGCATTTGACGATTTGAAAAAGCAAGATTTAGAAGAAGTTGGCTTTAAGCCCACGCTGAATCTAATTGTCAATCCACAATATCAAAAAAGTTTGAATTCGGTTGAATTTGCATCTGAAAAGGAAAAAGTTGCAAAAATCGAAGGACGACTCACAGTTTCTTTCTAATAGGGAAAGAAATAACCTATGTTACCTAGATTTTAGGTAAAAGGCGGCCTACACAAGCCGCCTTTTCTCTTTAGGTTATTCAACCACCTTCAGTAAAGGCCTTAACCGGTGGATTTCCTCTGTTATCTCTGGACTTATGAAACAATGGGTCAGAATAAGTTCTCGCAAAGACTTCGCTTGACGAACCATTTCGATAACTCCTTTATCTGTGACATTCTCACAGCGAGTCAAATTTAATCTCTGTAAAAAGGTACAGCGTATTCCCATCTCGATCAAGGAAGCATCCCCGAGTGAACACCTAGCCAGACTCAAAGTCAAAATTTTAGGAATATTCATCGCAAGATTCAAAAAGCCAATGTCTGTCACTTTGTCACATTCTTCCATTCTAAATTCAGTGAGCTGCAAACAGGCTTTTAAAATTAGTTTGAGATCTTCATCTGAAATTTGATGGCAACGCGAAATATCCAAAAATTCTAATGATTGAAGTTGATAAAGTTCCGCCCATCCCGCTGCTGTGATCTGCCCATTACTACTGACATTTAAACGGATTAGATGGGGACAAATGCCAATCATTTTACGTAAATTGGCAGGCGTTAGCCAAGCACACATCGAGATATCGAGCTCTTCAATAAAAGAAGGGATATCATAAAGCCTTTCAGTAAAAATGCGTGTACGGCTGACATCTAGACCGATTAACTTTGGACATTTCTGCAGAACCTCGCTAAACGAAACATCCTCTGTTAACGATAAACTAAAAGCCAAATGTGTGATCCATTTTTGTAGCCGGTCAAACACATCCAGGGAGTGGTGATTAAATTCCAAAAATTCAAGTCCGAGCCCATTTTCTCCTGGTTCAAAAACGCGCACACTGAGTCCAAGCCCATTGATTAAATCGCAGCAGGCATGCTTTAAAAATCGCCAGCCCTGCTCATGGGTCAAAATCAAATGATCGTAAATATTGGCTCGGTTGAGATAGCGCGTAAGAACTTCCTGCGTTAATTCCGCGACAGGAGTCATTTCCCACGTTGTGGCTTGCTTAAGAACACTCCATAAAAATTTCTCCTCTCTTTTCCATAGAGAGGGAATCTCACCAAATTTCATCCACTCAGTTAGAGTTGTCAAAACGTCCCACTCCACACCACGCAGCGTGATTATCGAAGGACGCGTCTTACCTAAGCACTCCTTCAAAAAAAAGTCATGTAAAAAGTCGCTGGCTGTTCCAAATAATAAACTATTCGTTTCGAGATGGCGCTCTCCTACATGACAAGTTAGATCAAGAGGAATGCTTAATTCTAATTGTGAAAAATGCTGCCGAATTTTTTTGCCGATATTTTTTGAAATATGAAAAGGAATCCGATCTGTTGCAAACTGCTCTGTCACCCACTCTAAACCCAAGCGCAGAAATTCGTTATGCCGTAATAGCCACTCACCATCTTCAACAGAGGCATCAAAAAAAGCATTGAAAACGTAAATATTTTCTTTGACTTTATGAAAAAGGGGTTCATCCTCTTCGGAAGAAGATAAATACATCAATTCCGAAGGCAAAAAAGCGGGCATCAACATAAAAACCTACAAGCTGTATAGAACAATTAGCTTGGAGCATCCCCATTTTTTATTCAAATGAGAAATATAAATCTTTTAATTTAAAGATAATGCCTTTTATTTTTGACACTTGGGAAAGAAATAAGCTATCCATTTTTTTATTTCCGGTTGCCCGCGGCTCATGTAACGTCAGCCATGAATTAAGCCATCCCGTATGTACAAATTAGTTCTCCGAGGCTTGGCTGAGCATCGATTGCTTACCCAAAATTGCCCTTTAGAAAGTATTTAAAAATTTAAGTTATTGATTTATACCTGTTTACCATTGTTCTTGTCATACAAAGATAGATCATTGCTTCACTTGTTTCAGTCCAATACTCATAATCTTTACTCATTCGCCTGTCACCAAGGGAAATTCCTTGATATATTTTAGATACTTTTCCTGTGTCTGTTTGCAGAAACATAAGAATTCAAAACTGCAGAATTTATGAAGGTGAAAAATTCAGAGGGTATAACTTTAGTAACCCGAGTTTGGGTTTATCCTTATAGAGCTTAAATAGATAGATAGATTTTTAGTAACGAAAGACATCTGCATGATTTGAAACATTGGCTTACTAAGCAAAATAATGTTTACGCCATGCGAGGTCAAAGAAAAAATACGATTGATAGTACAACCAAAATCGAACTATCTTCATCCTATTAGTCTGCGTGATTTTGTGAATTTGAAGTATATTAGAAAATTCATTGAAGGAGCATTTGGAATAATCTCAAGGCTTTTACCTAGGAAGATTTATTTCATTAGTCCTGAAGGATTTGAAATTAAAGTCTTCGGATTTCTTATTGCAGCCACAACAAACTTCCTCGCAAATTAGTTATTTGCAACTTATATTAATTAATAATTTCTATGCTACACAGGCATTATGAATATTCTATAATGCCTTTATTAAGTTTAGTTTAGGAAATCATATTTGTCGCCCGCCTGTTATTCTTCTATAGGGCGAGGCTTTAAGCACAAAATATGCTTTATCCCTGCCGGACGTCTTTCTTCATTAGTTTCTTCTCTAGGAGCGAATTCATTTTTTTTTGTGATTTGATTTTTCATGTTTTGAAAAACATTATTGGTTTTTTCCACTTTTATATTTTTCTTTTGCAATTCATTTTTATGGCTATCTTTATTAGGATCCCATAATGGATACGGATATCTATTATCTACCAATCTCATATAAAACTCCTTTTTGTTGAATTATTTAAATAATTTCCATTCGATCGATTACATTTTAATGCATAGTCATTTTGCATTTCAAGAGAATAAGGCAAATCATCAATAGCTTTTTGGGCTGCGACGTATCTTTCTTCAGAACTGGCTTCAACTTTGGCTTTAAGATTATATGCTATAAGAATAATATATGAATCTATCTCTCTCTAATTTATCGATCCAAAAAGTTATCAGGCTGAATGTCAAAAATCCTTTCCAATAGTGCGTTCTTTTTTCCCTCCTTACTGCTAATCGTCTAAACTTTCTCTGTAACCAAGATATCGCGCGTTCAACTTTCCAGCTTATCCGCTCAAAAGGGACTCTAGTTTTTCTGCTGCCTTGCCAGGTTTTTTGCGCCTGCAAATCCATGTGGAAATTTTGCGTCTTAAGAGCTTGTCTCTAAGTGCTTCTGCATCATATCCTTTGTCTACTTCAAAAATAGGGATAATCTCTTTTGCTAACACGCTGCTAATATGCTTTTCCACACGGTCCAGTAATGGCTCAACTTCTTTTGCTGCTGTACTTGTAAAAGCTATGGGAGATTTCCATCTATCAACAAATGTTTAGTTGTATATAGAATATGTGGCATAGGCCAAAATAAATCCTGTGATTTTTAATTCAAAACCAGCTGAAGTCACCGCATGAATTTTCCTCGGCAGAAATCTTGAAATTACTCCAAAGGTGGTTCAATAGTTCTTCGAATGTATTTCAAGTTTACGAATTCTTCCAAATCGATCAATCGGGTTGAATTTGTTTTACGATCTGCTAGTCTGATTCCCTGCTTTCTAAATCTCGCCGATCTCCATATTTTATGAACACGCTTATTCAAGCAACTAAGCATAATATATTTACGAATATATTCATGCTCATATAAGAAGCGACGAGCCAGAGAGCCAGATCCAAATTTCCATAAAAGAATCTCATTGCCACAACAAAACTCATCATCACTTCTGAGGTGCCGATCTTAACATTATGCCAATCAAAAAAATTCTGATTCTGAATAAAGTCGTCACAAAGGCAATAAATTGCTATAATTCGTTCTTTCATGGCCTCGGCTCTCTGGTTTGTTTGTAGAAAAACAATTTTGAGAGCTTGAGGCCTTTTTTGTTTAGAAGAAAGTTTATTTAAACAGTTACTTTCCACTTAGGTTAAGAATTCAATTTCTTTCAATCGAATTTCAAAGAATTTATTTTTTGTTATACTGATATTAAAAGAACTTAATAAGGATTTTTTATGAAAAGACTCATCATGTTTTTTATATTTGCGGTTTTTAACTTTTTCGCTATTTTTTCTCAGGAACTTCCTTGGAGTGAAGATTATCAAATGCATCTCACAGGAAGAACAGCGTCGTTGATGCCCCAACTTACGACTTATCCTTCTTTAGAATCCCCTATCAACGACTTAGAAGTAATTCTCAAAAAATTCCCCGACGAAAAAATTCTTTTATTCGATTATGGAGATCTGATGAATATCGAAATTGCGTCTTCTTCTCTCAGTGAAGAAACTATTCAATCGATGAAACCCGCCATTGCATTTGGTTTTAAACGCCTCTTTAACTACAAATCCAAAGACCCTTCGGTATGGGGAAAAGGAGTTCAGGACAATGAAAAGGCCTTATTAAATTTGGAACCGATGACAACATATAAATCGATCGTGAACGGAGTTGTCCTCGAAATCGGAGAGGAAGATCTCTCACAACTCGTGACAGAAAAAGCAGGCTACGATCTCGTTCCTCTTCTTATAGCGGATTGGAATGAAGCGCTATCTCAAAATCCAGAAGTGAAAATCCAAATTGCTTATACGTTTATTGCTCCTAGCGAGCTACGCGACAATATTGCCTATACCCAGACGCATTATTATCCTATACGCGGAAATTTATTCGCTGTTCAACAAGGCGCTGTTATTTATGGGGAGAGATTTTTAGATTTCTTAAATGCCACGACTTATATGGCAAATGGAACAACTCTGACCAAAGACTGGGATCAGCGAACATTTTCTAAAATTCTGGATTCTAAAGAGCCCTAGTTTTAAGCCACTACCCTCTATCATAAATTGAAATTCAAATACAGGGCGGTCCTAAACATGTAATGCTGAACTTAAATTTTATTGACTTTTCAGTCGGGATAAACAAATATTTTATTTGTGATTACAATCAACATCAAGCATTACTATTTACAACTAGCTATAACTGCAAGCGCATTTTCATATTGTTTATCAATTTCTTGTTGATTAGATTTGGCTGTCCAAGTGTCTATAGTTTCAATGTGTACGGCGGTATCTTTTTTAAGGTTAATATAATATACTTCATTTTCAAGATAAAGATCTGCTACAAAACAATAAGCATTTGTTAACTCTTCTCTATTTGTTACACAAGCTTTTTGACCAAAATTGCTCATTACTACCCCTCCATTAGGCTTAAGATAAAAATTGACACGAATGACATCCCCCTCTTTAATTTTAATACGAAAATTTATTATAAATTTCAGATTAGTATTTAAAATAGGATGTTTTTTGCAAAGAGCAATAATTGATTTTTTAGATTCCAATTCTTTTAATTTATTGATTTGTTCTGCTTGAGATTGAGCTGCAATCTTGCATTTCTCTACCACCATTTCAAGAGTTCTTACCGTAGCCTCAGGGAAAAATCTCTTAAAGGCGGCCATTTTTGTGCGGGCATTAATCTTGCTTAACTCTTGTCCCTCAGTAAGTTGTAATGCTTTGCCCAGGCTACGCATGTTAAGAATATACTCATTTCCATTATCATCCTTGAACCTTTCAGCCTGACTAATTAATACCTTAAATTTACCCCACCAGCTATCCTTAGAGTATGCTTGTACACTAACAACTTTTGGAAATTTGCCAATTGGCGTTTCCGATGTTGATTGATATTTATTGACTGCATCTGGAACTTGTATGTTAACTCTTCCTCCAATTAATGTCGGATAAAAAGAAAAACTCATATTTACTCCAATATATTTTATTAAAATAAATACGTTATTTAAGATTCTACTTTTTTATTTGTCAACAACAAACTAACAGGTAGTCCTAAATATGTAGTGCTCGATGTTGATTGTAATCACAAATAAAATATTTGATCATCCAGACTGAAAAGTCAATAAAATTTAAGTTCAGAGTTACATGTTTAGGACCACCAAATACAGTATCTTTATTGCCTTTCAAAAGATATTTCAAAAAACAACTGGCACATAGATTTTTATTATCCCATTCGCGTCTATCAATATCTTTAATGTAATTCATGACAAAACAAACCAGCTTTTAATTAATTAAATTAATAAATACAAATTAAGCTAAACAAAAATCGCGTAAGTATATATAATTAATACACTTAAATAAACAAATAAAATTACGAGGTTTTTGTGAATCCTTTACAGTCTTCCAGAGAAACTTGGAATAACGATTCTTTTGCTTTCAATGGAATAACTCTCCAACACACTCATCAAGAAAAAAACATTCCAGCAGATACCAATGAAGCTATAGGACATTTGTATAGCATTTATGAATGCGTAGATAAAATTTTTGCTTTAATTAAAGCGGAAAGTCATTCAGAAAAAGACCTGAAAGACTACTTAGTTAAAGATTTAAAACACATGGAATTCTTAATTGAAATAATTAAGAAAACGTATACAGATGGAGAAATGCAGTCATGGGAAGAATTCGTCTCTAAAAATCTTAAAGCTTACGAAGCTTCACCAGAGTCTCCTTCCATTTCTTCTCGCCCTCCTAGCTCTCAGCAAGATATTGCGAGTGAACCAATAAAAGAGAGGGTTATGCATGTATCAGGAGCCACTAACCGTAAACCCGTTTACGCATTTTTCCATGAAGCTCAAGGCAATCCAGTAGTCCAATACAAACATTCCCATGGATTGAATCCTTACACGGTTTGCAAAAACTTTGACAAAGTTTTAGAGGCTGTACGTAAGTGCTCTGAAGTAGGCGAAGAAACTAGAGAGAGGTTTCCCTCCGCTGCCGAAAATAATCTTAAACTTCATAATGAATTTATACAAATAGTCGAAAGCAAGAAGAGAAAATACTTGGAAAGAGAGAGTAATAAAGCGGGAAAACCAAAAATAGAAGAACGTTCTTTCAAAGTAAAAAAACAAAGAGTTGAACCAGAAAAGATACAGCCTACACAATAAAAAAACAAACTAAACCTCTGACTTTTAGTCAGAGGTTTTCTATCTCCACCAACTTCTCTTTTAGTTTACCGAAGCAACTCCGAAAAGAAATAAAAAAAATTAACAGTATAACTTGCATTTATTTAAATTAAAGACACTAATTAAATATTTTATAAGGTTTATATGAATTCTCTTCAATCTTCCAGAGAAACTTGGAATAACGATTCTTTTGCTTTCAATGGAACAACTCTTCAACACATACATCAAGAAAACAGTCATGTTCAATTGGACACCAATGAGGCTATAGGACATTTGTATAGTGTGTATGAATGTGTGAATCATATTTTTGATTTAATTCATTCAAAAAATCATTCGGAAAAAGAACTCGGTGCTCATGTCGTTAAAGATTTAAAATACATGGAATTCTTAATTGGAATAATTAAGAAAACCTATACAAATAAGGAAATGAAATTATGGGAAGACTTCGTTTCTCAAAAGCTCAAAGTTTATGAAGCACCCCCGTTATCTCCTTTAATGCCTCCACAATCTCCCTCTATTTCTCCTCCTAGCCCTGAACAAGTTGCGAGTCTAGAAGTTGAAAAAATAATCACCCATATTCCTGGAGCCACTAATCGTGATCCTTTTTACAGAATATACAATGGTTCAGTCCAATACTTTCATTCTCATTCGTTAAAGCCCCAAGCTGTTAGAGATACCAACACATTTTTAAAAGCTGTATGGGCGTGCTCTGCGGTAGGCGAAGAAACAAGAGAGAGATTTCCTGAAGCTGCGGAGGACAATCTTAAACTCCATAATGAATTGATAGAAGCAATCGAAAATAGAATAAAAAGACAACTGGAAAGAGAAAATAAAAAAGCGGGGAAACCAAAAATACGGGAACTTTCTAGCAAAACAAAAAGACAAAAACTTGAAACTGAAAATCCTCAGCCCCCAAACTAAACTTTATGGCATCGGTCAAAGATTTTCTTATTTATTGGATTTCTCATTTAAATTCAATCAACTTAAAACACTTATTTTCAATAAAATTAACATAAAATCACATTACTTAAATTAAAAACAGTACAATTATAAATGTATTATGAGGTTTATATGACTCCTTTACAATCCAGAGAAACTTGGAATAATGATTCTTTTGCTTTCGATGGAATAACTCTCCAACATATTCACCAAGAAAAAAATGTTCCATCAAATACGAATGAAGCAATAGGTCATTTATACAGTGTTTACGAGTGTGTAAACAAAATTTTCGACTTAATTCAATCGAAATCAAACCCACAAAAAGAGCTTAAAGACTACTTATTTCAAGATTTAAAGCACATGGAATTTTTAATTGGGATCATTAAGAAAACCTATACAGTTGAGGAAATGAAAGAATGGGATGACTTTGTTTCTCAAAAACTTAAACATTATGAAGCTTATGGACAAGTTCCTGAAACTACTTATGAGCAAGCTGTCCCTCTACCTCTCTCCATTTCTCCGCCTAGCCCACAACAAGTGACGACTCAGCAACCTAAAGTTATCCATATAACAGGAGCGGTGAATAGAGACACGTATTACAAAATTATACATAACGATCAAGGAATCTTTATTAACTATTTTCATTGCCACGGCCAAGTTAAATCTGCAAAAAGCGACAAGAAAAGTCTCGGTGTGTATATAGCGGCTTTGCAAAAATGCTCTAATAAAGCAGAAGAACTTGAGGCACGATATCCTGATGCTGCAGAAAAGCTGCGTCTGTTTCACGCCCCTCTACGACAGCAAGCATTAAAAAGACTGGAAAATGTAAAAGACATTGAAAGAAAGGCTGCAATAGAGAGATCTCAACCAAGAGCTTAAGTGGCAAAACCTCTGGCTGTTAAAGCCAGAGGTTTTTTAATTCTAATAAACATCAAATTCTAGCAGGCGTGATTCGACTCCCCCGCTATGGAGAACATGGCGCCGTTTTGCGGCAAGGCCCACTTCTTTAGTCAAATCTAAGTTTCCGGTGAAGACAAATCCTCTTGCAGGTTTCGCCATCTTTTGTTTCATAAAATCCCCAATCGAGCGATACAGAGGACGCAAATCTTCCGCAAAATCCAATCGTTTCCCGTGTGGTGGATTAGTCACTAGCAATGTCGGTAAAACAGAAGGTGTCCACTCTCTAAAATCGCCCTGCACAACCTCAATTTCGCTCAAAAATCCTGCAGCTCGAATATTCGTTTTGCTCACGCGCACTGCATTTTTGTTGATTTCAACTCCAAATAAATGACCTTTGGGTATGGGCTGACGCTTTTGGTCGGCCTCCATTTTGACTTTAAGCCAGTCGGAAGCCGAGAACTCAGGAAACCGCATAAATCCCCAATCTTTGCGTAAAAAACCAGGAGGTGTTTGAGAAGCCATCAAAGCAGCTTCAATCAACAAAGTCCCTGATCCACAACAAGGATCACACATGATCTCTTCTTTTTTGTAATTCGCTAATCGAAGAATAGCTGCGGCCAGATTTTCTTGCATGGGGGCTTCTACACTGTCTAATCGATAACCTCTTTTATGAAGGGGCGCACCTGAAGTATCCAAACTAAGTATGGCCGTGTTTCCTTGGATAAAAAGGTTCAATTGGATATCAGGATTTTTGACATCGATATTGGGCCTTTCACCAAACTTTTCTCTCAATTGATCGCAAATTGCATCTTTAACAACTTGCGCTGCAAATAAACTATTCCTAATCAATCGATGATTGACGTTGGAATCAATCGCAAATGTCATCCCTTTTCTAAAGAAGGGGATCCAATCGAATTGAGAAGCTCCTCGATAAAGAGCTTTTTGATCGTAACAATTAAAGGTCGTGAGTGGAAATAACACACGGCTTGCAATCCGTGAATTATAATTGATCCGATAAATGTCACTGAGGTCCTTGATTTTAACAAAAACTCCTCGAAAACCAGGATGGGCGTTTTCAAAGCTAAGCTCTTGTAACTCTTCAATTAAAAGGGGTTCAAGGCCTTGTGAACATGTCACAAACAATTCTGTTGAGGCGAGGTTTTGATAACCCATCACTGATTATTCTCCTAATTAATTATGCATAAAGATGATAACATCACCGTCTGCCACCGTATAATCTTTTCCTTCTGCACGCACTTTGCCGGCTTCGCGAGCGCCTGCTCGACCTTTGTAATTCACCATATCGTCGTATGCGACAACTTCTGCTCGAATAAACCCTTTCTGCAGATCGGAATGAATTTTACCCGCGGCTTCTGGAGCCATAGTTCCTTTGACAATCGGCCATGCACGCGTTTCAATATCTCCGGTTGTCAAGAATGTAATCAATCCTAACATACTAAAAGACTCTTTTATAAGGCGCTGTAAACCTGATTGCTTTAACCCTAAACTTTCCAAAAATTCAGCTTGTTCTGAAGCGGGTAATTGGGCAATTTCCTCTTCTAAATTCGCGCAAATTGTGATCACGCGATTCCCTTCTGCTTCCGCATACTTTTTCACGCGCTCCACAAATTCATTCGTCATGGTATCTAAATCTGATTCGGCAATATTTGCTGCATACAGAACTTTTTTTGCCGTTAAAAAAGGATAGGGTTTTAGTAATTCTACTTCTTCAGAGTTCAATTCCAAGGTTCGGATCGGTTTTCCCTGGTCCAAATGCTCTTTCGCACGATTTAAACAAGCTAAAACAGGAACATAATCTTTATTGCTTTTGGCTTGCTTTTCAACTTTCCCCAACACATTTTCGACCATTTGAAGATCGGCCAAACTAAGCTCAAGGTTAATTACTTCGATATCGCGAATCGGATCGACACTGCCCGAAACGTGCACAATATCGCTCGATTCAAAGCAGCGCACCACATGCACGATCGCATCAGTTTCGCGAATATTTGCCAAAAATTTGTTTCCGAGACCTTCACCTTTGGAAGCTCCTGCAACTAAACCTGCAATATCGACAAATTGCATGCTTGCTGGAATAATTTTTTTGCTATGAGATAGTCCTGACAGGACGTTTAAGCGTGGATCCTGAACTTCCACGATTCCAATATTAGGATCGATTGTACAAAACGGATAATTGGAAGCTGCTGCCTTATTTGCAGTTAACGCATTAAAAAGAGTGGATTTCCCAACGTTAGGTAATCCGACGATTCCACATGAAAGATTTGCCATAAGTTACTCAGGTTAAGTAGTTCTATCTAACAGATAGCTGGGTTCATGAGGAGTTGTAAGGATTATTCCTTTTTATTTCCTCTGTTGTTAATAGTTTGCCAATAATAATCAAAGGATTATAATAATTCAATCTAATAGTAAATTTTATAATTTTTTCTTGACGCCTCTCTTAAATGTGAATTATACTAGAATTAGGAAGATAAAGAGAGTTTAGTGCTGCTCATAAATGAGTAGTTTTGTATACATTTGAAGATACCGTAACTTGATTTATTGAGCTTGTGAGACTTGGAGTCACATTATGGGCGAAAAAACCGAAAAGGCGACCCCGAAAAAGTTACGCGATGCACGCAATAAAGGACAGGTTGCAAAGTCGCAAGATTTGCCCTCTGCTTTTACATTTATTGTGTCCATTTGGGTAACCTTGGCCGCCAGTAAATTTCTTTTTGATCATTTAGGCAGCTTTACGGTGATGACTTTTCATCAAATCGCTAAGGGCAGCCTAGACACGGCTATTCCTGATCTTTATATTCAAGGCTTAACAGAGATTTTTATCACGTCTATTCCCATTCTTGGAATGGTAAGTGTGATTGGGGTTTTGATCAACTTTCTCGTAGTTGGCCCGATGTTTGCATTGGAAGTATTTAAGTTCGACATCAAAAAATTTGACCCTATTTCAAACTTAAAGTCTAAATTCAAGCTGAAAACACTCGTCGAACTGCTTAAATCGGTCCTTAAAATCTCGATTGCGTGCTACATCGTCTACGATGTGATGTGGAAAAGTTTGCCGGTTTTAATTAGAGCCGTCTCATTACCTATCGACGCTTCACTCATGGTGTTTTATGCGTTTTTGATGGAAGTTGTGATTAAAGTTGGATTATTCTTCATTATCATTGCAGTGGCAGACTTCATCTACCAAAAGAAAACCTTTGCTAGTGAAATGAAAATGGAAAAATTTGAGGTTAAACAAGAGTACAAAAACTCTGAGGGTGATCCTCAAATTAAAAGTAAACGAAAACAAATTGCGCAAGAAATCGCTTATCAAGAAGGACCTCGTGGGGGGGTAAAACGTGCTCAGGCAGTTGTCACGAATCCGACGCACTTAGCCATCGCGATTGGATATAAAAAAGACTACGATGCAGCTCCTTTTGTGCTAGCAAAAGGCGAAGACGCCCTAGCTGAGCGAATTATTAAATATGCGGAAGAATTTAATGTTCCTGTTGTGCGTAATATTAAGCTAGCACACAAATTGTGGGAAGAGGCCGATGTTTACGAATTTGTCCCTGAAGATACTTATGAATTGATAGCCGAAATTTTACGCTGGATTTCTTCTCTTAACACAGATACTCAACACGAATACACAGAAAGGTAGCCATACTGGAGATACAAAAAAAATGGATTTAATACGTAGAATTCTTGATGGTATAACTAGCAGATTGGGCGGTGAAAGATCGCTAGACACCATCTCCCGGTCGAGTGACATTGCTTTAGCGTTGTTGATCATTTGTATTATGGCAATGATCATCATCCCGGTTAATCCGCATATCATCGACTTCTTAATCGCCTTAAACTTAACGGCTTCAGTAGCGCTTTTGATGGTAGCCCTTTACATCCCCAGTGCTGTGCACCTTTCCATTTTCCCCTCCCTACTTCTGATTACGACGTTGTATCGGCTGGGGGTTAACATTGCTTCCACACGACAAATTTTGCTTCATGCGAATGCCGGTGATATTATTTTCCAGTTCGGTCAATTCGTGGTGGGTGGTAACTTCGTTGTCGGTGGTGTTATCTTTCTTATCATCACGCTTGTGCAGTTTATTGTGATCACCAAGGGTGCGGAACGGGTAGCGGAAGTCGCAGCACGTTTCACTTTGGATGCGATGCCTGGTAAGCAAATGAGTATTGACGCCGATATGCGCGCTGGTATCCTCGATTCAAATCAAGCCCGAGAAAAACGTCTAGCCATCCAAAAAGAGAGCCAGTTATATGGTGCGATGGATGGTGCGATGAAATTCGTTAAAGGGGATGCGATTGCAGGTATCGTGATCACCCTGATCAACATCATCGGGGGGATGATCATCGGGATGACATTGAATGGCATGCCTGCTATGGATGCCGTAACAACTTATTCTCTCCTCTCTATTGGGGATGGTCTCGTATCTCAAATCCCCGCCCTATTAATCTCGATTACAGCCGGTATTGTCACAACCCGTGTCTCGAGCGATAAAGCCGAAAGTAACTTGGGTAGTGAGATCTCGGGTCAAATTTTAAAACAACCAAAAGCGCTGTTGATTTCCGCAGGATTCTTAATGGGTATGGCAGCTATTCCCGGTTTCCCAAAACCTCCTTTTTTGATCTTTGCCTCCGCTTTAGGACTTTTAGGCTACTCTCTTTGGGTTTCCGAAAAACAAAAAGTAGAAGCTGCTAGAACGGGAGGAGGAGCTGGAGGAGGGACAATCTCTTCTGCGGCCGATACCTCCACGGTAGATATGGGTGTCCAAGGACACAAGGTGGTCTCGGGTGGTGGTATAGATAGCTACGCTTTAACACTTCCCGTGGTATTAGAGTGCGGATCGAGCTTAAGCCAAGAAATTCAAAAAGCACAAAAGGGACAAAGCTTTATCGACAAAATGATTCCGAAGATGCGCCAGGCACTTTATGCGGATTTAGGTGTGAGATTCCCAGGTGTACACGTCAGAACAGACTCCCCTATTTTGGAAAAAGATGAATATTCGATTCATTTAAACGAAGTCCCCATTGTCAAAGGTCGAGTTTTAGAAGGATTTGTTCTCACCAATGAAAGTGAAGAAAACTTGAAACGTTATAATCTTTCTTACACAACCTATAAAAGTGCCTTGGGTCTTCCATCGCTTTGGGTAGAAAGCAAAAATATTGATTTGCTTAACAAAGCAGGTGTCAAGTACTGGAATTCTCTAGAAGTGATGATTTTGCATATTTCGTACTTCTTCCGTACATACGCCAACGAATTTGTGGGAATTCAAGAAGTCAAATCGATGTTGGAATTCGTGGAAAAATCATTCCCCGACCTTGTCAAAGAAGTCACTCGCTTAATTCCTCTTCAAAAGATGACGGACATTTTCAAACGTCTCATCCAAGAACAGGTCTCAATTAAAGACTTAAGAACCATTCTCGAATCCTTAAGCGAATGGGCCCAGACCGAAAAAGATACAGTGCTTTTAACTGAATACGTTCGTTCCTCTTTAAAACGATATATTAGTTACAAATATTCACAGGGGCAGTCTGTTCTTTCTGTGTATATCTTAGATCCCGAAATCGAAGACATGGTGCGCGGTGCGATTAAGCAAACATCTGCAGGGTCATACCTTGCACTCGATCCCGATTCAGTTCAGCTCATTTTGCAGGGTGTCCGCAACACCGTTGCGCCTCCGCCTCCAGGCGGGCAACCTCCTGTATTGTTAACTGCCATTGACGTTAGACGCTTTGTGAGAAAATTGATTGAAATGGAATTTACTGATATTTCGGTCGTCTCGTACCAAGAAATTGTACCTGAAATCCGTATTCAACCCCTAGGACGTGTCCAATTGACCTAACACGCAGTGCTTGACGCCTTTATTTTTTTGAATCTTGTTTGAACCTCGGAGGTTCGCATGCCCGATTGGAATATCCAACAAGGACTTTCTGATAGCCGAGTCAATGTGACGCTCGAAGCGATGAAACAAGTCCAACAGGAAACAAAGGAAGAGCTTACCGCGGAGCAAGCGGAAAGTAAGTTAGCTTTCCAAGAGTCGCAAAAGGAGATTAGTAATCCTTTTGCAGCTCGCCTAACTAAAAAGGAAAAGCCACTTTCTGCGCAGCGCGGTCGCGTGCAAAAATCGGGGAAAATGGGAGAAAAAGCTGATAGATTGCTACCTCTACAAGCAATTAAGGATGCAGCTAGTCAATTTCAAGGAAGGAACCCAGAGCTTAAAGCTCAAATCCTTGTTCTTTTGCGTGAACAAATCAAACCTGATGACTCCAAGGAAGAAATTTTACGCAAAATTTTAGAGTTTTATCCCGACGTCTCCTTAGCTGATGAGGCCCTTGAATTTCTCCTCGAAACGACCGATGGAGAGCTCTACCAAAAAATTAAAGAGATTAAGGAAGAATTTAGCCAACAAAACGATCGCGAAATTGCAGCTGGGCGCAACATCAGTGCGCAAGCACGTCAAGCAGCTGACGCTGGTTTGGGTACACCGACCACATTGCGAGATATGTATCGAGATATCACGGGAACTCCTCGCGATTCAACCTCCCTCTTCCAAGAACTCTCTCAAAGATATCCGTTCAACGAGCTTAAAAAAGTGGTCTCTTTCCTCCTCCACTCTCTTGGGAGTGATTTAAAATCCAAAGGCCCCTCTATTCCACGGGGTCAGCTACACCGTCTTATTACAGAAACCCGCTCGCTCCAGGCCATTTTAGGTGTATACCGCTTCTTTCAAGGTCGCATGAATCTTATGCATAGCCTCTTTAGCAAAGAGGGATTAGATTTCCCCGAACAATTGACTTTCGAAATGATGGCCAAACAATTTATGTCTCTTGCGACTGAACGTTATCCTTCTGCCGATAAAGTCTTACAAAGAGCTGTTAAATTAGGCATTGAAGATTGGATCTTAGCTAAAATTATTGCTTTTAGCCAATTTCGAGATGCTGTACGTGAAGTCGCCATGAACCAAATTTATAAATCCCTCCAACACCGGGATGAGCTTTTGCTGGCAATCATTGAAGCTCTAGAAGACTTGGAAGATGACCTTGAGGAACAAGAGGAAAAAGAACAGGAAGAAGAGGAAGATAAAGAATAATTCCCTATCAGAGGTTTATTATGGTCTCAGATCTTTTTGATACTTTGCTGGCTGAAGTTGGACAAAAATTGAAGATAAACGATCTCCATGCAGATCGCAATCACTCCTGCCTGATTAACTTCAAAGAGGGTATTTCTATTCAAATTGAAAGAGAAACGCGGGGTGAGCGCATGATCTTTGGTACAACAATTGGATCGATCCCCCCCAGTAAATATCGAGAAAATGTCTTTCGCGAAGCCCTTCGAGCAAATGGATTGCAAGAGCCTCGCATCGGCGCGTTTGCATACAGTAAACAATCCGATCAATTGATTCTATATGGAACTTTGCCCATGCAAGACTTAACGAGCGAGAAGATTGTGGCTTTTCTAATCCCATTTAAAGAAAAAGCAGTTCAATGGAAAACAGCCATCGAAAGAGGAGATATTCCTTCCTTAGTTGGAACGCAAGCATCTCCCGGAAGTGGAGGCGGTATGTTTGGTCTTCGCCCTTAATGCATTGCCTAGTTGACAGCAAAAACTCTGAAAATTATATTGCCACATACTCAGTTAATGCTACCCGGAGCAGGAATGCCATCGTCACAATCCATTGAATTAGTCATCCAAACCATCCAAGAGGTTACGCAAGAGCAACAAAAGGCGTTTACACCTCTTAAAGCTGATACACGCATTTTAACCGATACATCTTTAGATTCCCTAGACCTTGCCATTGTCGTGGTCAAGCTCGAAGAAAAATCCGGTAAGGATCCGTTTAAAAATGGCTTTATTCCTTTCTCTACCATAGAGGAACTCGCAACACTCTATGACAACTGATTTTCTCTTTTTGTTTGATCAAACCGTTTCTAAAGATGCATTTGAAGAAGATGTACGCAAGCATAAAGCCCTTTTTGGCCACCACACTACAATTCTCATTCGAACATCAAATGTACGATCGCTTTTTGCAGCGATCATTGCCGCAAGAGACCTTCAAATCGCTTTATATGTTTGCCCTTTAATTGTACTTGATTTCCAGATTCAAAAGTTATTACACGAATGGCCAATCTCTCTTTACTTAAGTGAAGACAACTCCATTGAGTTTTCTCAAAATGTGGGCACCCCTTCAGAACCGCGTTTAGGTATTTTTACTTCAGGAACGCTGGGAGAGCCCAAAATTGCCCTGCATAAGTGGGAAGCTATCCAAACTCCTTCTCATTTTGTGCCTAGCTATCTGCACAAGAAAAGCTGGTTATTAAGCTATGCACCTTGGTCTTATGCCGGCCTGCAAGTTTTTTTCGCTGCTTTAAACAGTCAAGGCAGCTTGTATTATGACGATAACCATTTTGAGCAAATTGCCGAAGGGATTCTCAAGCATCAAATTTCGATTATCTCAGCGACTCCTACCTTTTGGAGGATGCTGATCTCCACATGGCCTTCCCACATTACCCCACCGAAACTTCTACAAGCCACTCTTGGCGGTGAAATTGTCGACCAACAAACCATTGACCTAGTTGGGGCTTTTTTTCATCCCCAACGATTAACGCACATTTATGCCTCCACAGAAACTGGAAGTGCCATTGTTGTGTCAGATAGAGACGCGGGCTTCCCGACATCTTTCCTTAATCAAGGTGAAAAAAGTGGCGCTCAATTGCGCATTAATGCAGAAAATGAGTTAGAGGTGTTAGCTCCCCACGGAATGGAGGGCTACCTAAGCGCTCCAAATATACACAACACATGGATTCCTACCGGTGATTTGGTAGAAATTAAACAAGATCGTGTTTATTTTGTGGGACGTAAAGATGGACGTATCAATAGTGGAGGGAGAAAAGTCTCTCCAGAAGAAATAGAGCAAGCGATCAATAGCTTAAAAGATGTCGAAGATAGCCTTGTCTATGCGCGAAAAAGCCCTATTGTAGGCTCTTTGATCGTGGCAGATATCAAAATGCGACAATCTAAAATATTTGATCCTGCAGCTATCAAACAAGAGCTAAAAAAAATTTTAGAGGATTATAAAATTCCTCATCTTATTCGGAGGGTAGACCACTTTGCAATCTCAAGTAATGGAAAAAAAATCCGCGATCTCCTCTAAACATCTCATCCTCTCAGGAGGTTCGAAAGGGCTAGGATTGGCTTTGTCTAAGTATTTGCTGGAACAGGGTTACAAAGTCAGTACTTTTAGTCGTTATGCAACTCCCGATGTTCAACTTTTACAAAATCATTACCCAAATCACTATTACTTTGCCTGTGTGGATAACTCCCATTCGGAACAGCTTGAACAATTTTGTGAACAGGCGATTTCCATTCAAGGAAACATCTATGGCGTGATTAATAATGCTGCTGTCGCCGTCGATGGGATCTTCGCTACCTTGCCAGAAATTGAAATCGAAAAAATGCTAACAGTCAACTTAACTGGAGCGTTGCTATTAACTCGTCTCTGCTTGCGCAATATGCTGACCTCACATACACCCGGCAGAATCCTCTCAATCAGTTCTGTAGCAGGAACTCGTGGAGCAAAGGGACTGGTAGTTTACTCCTCCACAAAGGCCGCTTTAGAAGGCATGACGCGCAGTTTAGCGAGAGAAGTCGGTTCTAAACAGATTACAGCGAATGTGGTCGCCCCGGGCTATATGGTAACAGATCTTTCCTCTTCACTTTCATCTGACCAACAGCAAACCATCGTGCGAAGAACACCTTTAGGCCGGCTAGCAGAGTTTGATGATGTCGCACCGTTGGTCGAATTTTTGCTTTCAGAAAAAGGAAGATTTATTACAGGCCAAACCCTTGTCGTCGATGGCGGACTTTCAGTCTAAAGGATTAACCATGCTACAGCTCAATCAGGAAACAATTCAAACTGGATTCAGGCAACTAGGCATTTGTGAAGGAGATGTGGTTCTCGTTCATAGTGATTTATTGCGATTGGGAATCCCTGAGCAAGCTAAAAATCGGGAAGCTATTTTAAATTTTTATCTAAATGCTTTTCAGAGTATTCTTGGCAAAAAAGGAACCATCGCTGTTCCCGCTTATTTTTATGAATATGCAAGACATGGCATTCCCTTTGATACGGAATACTCCCCTGTATCCAAATCTTTGGGAGCATTCAGTGCACATATTTGCACCTTACAAGGAAAAGTTCGCAGTGGAAATCCCCTTCAAAGTATTGCGGCAATTGGCCCTCATGCTGAATATATTTCAGGAGGTAATTCCTTAAGTGGTTACGGAATCAATTCGCCTTGGCATCGTTTACACTCGCTGAATGCAAAAATGGTTTTTATTGGAATTGGAATGGAAACAATGACTTATGTGCACCACATCGAACAAGAAGTTGGAGTCCCTCATTTATACTTTAAAGTCTATCCCTATCCAGTAACACGTGGAGACAATCCTATTCCTGGATACCCTGTAAGTGCTGTACGTTACTTAAATTATGGAATTGAATATAACTTAAAACCTTTTGAAAGCCTTCTCTTGCAAAGAGGATTAGCTCGCTCGATATCTGTAGGAAAAGGAAATATTTTATCCGTGTCCACCGAAGATACCTTTCAAGAAGGTGTCAAATATTTAGAAAACAATATCTACGCATTCTTACAAGCCCCACCAAAATTTATTGCCGGACAAATCCCCTTTGATGGAGTCCCTAAATGAAGGAAACGACCATGCCTCATTCTTTAGCTTACGATCTGATCTGTGATCTTTGGCAGAGAAACCGCAATTTTTGCTCGACCGACTATGACTTTTGCTTAGATCACATCAACGCTTTAATTCCTTTAAAAATTTACACTTATCCTGCAAATGATATTTTCAATGGTTGGACGATTCCTCCCAAATGGGATTTGATAAAAGGAGAAATTTGGAAAGATGGACAGTGCATTTTTCAATCGACCACTCCTCTGAACGTGATTGGATTATCTACAAACTTTTCAGGAACAGTTTCTTTAGATACACTCAAAAAGCATCTTCACTTTGATGCCCGCTTTCCACAAGCCGTCCCCTACCATTTCAGACAGAACTATCGTCCATGGAGTAGAGATTGGGGATTTTGTGTAACACAAGACTTTTATAACTCATTGACTGAGGGGACATATGAAGTCAAACTCGTCACGCAAGAGTCTGAAGGGTATTTAAAAGTTGCGGAACACACACATGCTGGAGAAAATCCAGAAACTTTTGTTTTTGTTGCACACCTTGATCATGGTGGTATGGCGAATGACGATCTCGCCGGCGTAGCCGTGGGAGTGGAACTTTTTTATCGCCTTCTTCCAAAAAAAACCAAATTCACATACAAATTTGTACTAGTGCAAGAAATCATCGGCTCTGCCTATTACTTAGGAAAGTCGCCTGAAACACAAAAAAATGTTTTGGAATCGATTTTTTTAGAGATGCTTGGTTCAAACACCCCTCTTGCTTTGCAATATTCTCATCGTGAAAAAGGTCAGTTAGAAAGTATTCTGGCACATCTTCTTAAAAATAAGTCGGGCTTTCGAGAAGGTGCTTTTCGTAGTGTGATTTGTAACGATGAGATGGTATGGGAGAGCTATGGAATTCCAATGTCTAGCATTTCCCGCTTTCCTTACCCCGAATACCATTCTGATTTAGACAACCCTTCCATTATCGATCAAAAAGCCTTAGATGAATCTGTGTCTATGCTTCTCGAAACAATTGAAATACTTGATCAACAAACCTTGATGCGTAAAAAGTTCTCAGGCGTCGTTGCAACTGCAAATCCCGCATACGATCTTTATGTAGAACCTGGTCAAAGAGCATTTGGAATATCGGTCGATGAAGATCAGAAAAAGCTGCGTCTTTTGATGGACCTGCTCCCTATCCTTCCCCAAGAATGTTTTGTTGAGCAGATAGCCAAAGACATCCAGGCTCCAGCTGATCTTGTTCTCCAATATTTGCTGCGTTGGAAAGAGAAAGGTCTGATAGAACTATTTTAAAAAAACTCTTGATCAATTTAGACTCGTGTTGCCCCCTCTCTATAACCCTATACATTAAAAATTTGCCTATCTTTCTAAGTTTAATAAGCTCCCAAATGATTAAGAATCTTTACTTTTCAAAACATCAAATGTTTTTTTATGAAAAAAAAATATACAAAAATCTCAAAGAAAAGTTATGTTTCATTTTTTTAGTTTAAATTTTATAGAGGAGCATCATGATTCCTGCAGTTTTAGATCGATTCAGCGAATCGACAGATTTCACGACTTTTCAACCAATATCCGTTCAAGGAAGAAAAATATATAGATTTAAGTTTTCAGCAAATTCTGATGAAATTGAAAAATTTACGGATATTATTCTAAATTTTCTCAAAGAAAATAAAGAGCGTTCAGAAACTGCTTTCATCCCAACTTTTAAAGTCACTAGAGAAACACTAAAAAATAAATTTATTAAACATCCGGTACAAATTCTTATTTTCAATGCTCAAACAGTGTCTTTAACCCACAAGCAACATGCCCCTTCAGATGCTCAGCGAGAGATCAAAGACACATTTTTTACGAACACGCTGCTTACAAACCCAGTGTGTTGCATGCAAAACCATCAATTCGAAAAAAAACGTTTAGAAGCATGGTTCGAAAACGGGGGAAAAAATTGCCCTGCAGGTAGCGCTAGTGGAGAGCATGGAATCGATACGTTAGAAATTGACAGCCAAATAAAAGACATGATCATTAGTTATCATGCAGAAAAAAAGAAAAAGGCCGAGATTCTCTCTGCACAGGAAAAGTTGAAAGAAAAAATCGATAACTATGAGGTGAAAAATGCTGAACTCACAACAGCAGTTAGCAAACTTTCCATCGATCGCTTAAGACAATACCAACAATCGGTCGATTTTAAAAAAGAGCTGCAATTACAAAAAAGGGAAATTAATTTTCTGCGGCAACTAAAGAATTTAGACCCTTGGACAATCGTGGGAGCTTTATCAAAAGTCGTGGTTAAAGTTGGTGGTAAACATATTACCATTTCCTTATGTAAGGCTCTAGCAGGGATCCTTACTAAAGAAGGTACTAAAGAAGCAGGAAAAGCTTTGGGCAAAAGCATTGCTAAAAAAATTCCTTTTGTAAGCCTTGCTATAGGTATTGCGCTCGGTTGTTATCGCTTTTACAATGGGGAATGGATTAGAGGTGTAGGAGAAATAGTTTCTGGTGCATTTGCAATGATCCCTATCTGGGGAACAGCAGTTTCAATGCTTATTGACATCAGTTTGGTGGGTACCGATATGTATGAAGCGATGAACCAGAAAGATAATCGCCCTCCCTCTTCACCTACCGTGCAAATTGAATTAAAGGGTGCTTACGAAGCCTTAGGACTTGAAGACAATCCAACAAAAGAGGACGTTGATAATGCTTGGAAGGCGCTATCTAAAGAACTACATCCAGATACTAGTATGGATTTAGGAGAACATGCCATAGAGAGCTTCACTGAGCTAACAACATTTTTAAATGTGCTTAAAGACTTTATCTATCGTGAACGTAAATGGGACTAAGTAAATAGCGACCATGAATTTGAAAACAAACAAGAGCCTGAACATGCAAAAACCTTTAGCCCTATATGATCCAGTGGATATATTTAATGTTGCGACAGAAATATTCCCCGGTGCCAAAGCAAAAATTAATTTTGATGAATCGCAATCTTTTACGTTCAATATAAGACTACATCCAGACACACCTCTTGTGTCTCTAAGCTCTGGAGTAGACCCAAAAGAATTTTACGCTAGCATTGTTGAAATGCTAGAACAGATTAACCTAAATAGGGTGACTAATACTTCTCTTGAAGCCATAACGTTAGATCCGAGCAGATTTTCTTTATTCAAACCACTTTCAAATTGGCAAAGATTTACTCGCATTATGTACGAGAATAAGTACAACTGCAAATGTGCTGACATCATTCTTAGTTATTTAGAAACTTCGCATCAAATTAATATTTTAAAAGAATTAGGATTAGATCCTGAAAGCATAAAAAACAACCTGTGTGAAAGAGATTTAATCTATTTCCGAGAACTTTTTGAAAAGCATCAACATTTATCACAAAATGAAAAAACTCTTTTCTTAAAAAAATTAAAGCAATTTTATCCTAATGTTTACGATAAAATCCTCGAAGAAAAAGCGCAAAATGAGCTCGATGAAGGCCTTAAAAAGGCCGATGTCGCTTATGATCGGATAAAAAAAGAATTAAAAAAACGAGTCGCAGGACAAGAACATGCGATTTCTGAGATGGCGGCTCTACTTAGCTTACCAAAAGCAAAATCCACCAATCAGGTTTATTTATATGTAGGCCCAACAGGTGTGGGTAAAACAGAATTAGCGAAAGCTGTGGCTGGCCTTAAAAATGACCGTATCATTATTCTGACAATGCAACAATTTACACATGAAAGTAGCATTACTAAACTTTTTGGTTCCTCTACAGGGTATCTTGGAGCTTCAGATCTCCCGCCCTTAGGTAAAGACTTTGAACGATTTTCTCCTGTTTTGGTTAAAACAGAAGGTTCAAAAGAGACCTACGAATTGCATGATGTTGTCATCGTCTTTGATGAATTAGAAAAATCGCATGCTCAAGTTAAGCAGTCACTTTTGACCCTTTTTGATGAGGGATATTGCGTTTTTAACTACACAAAGAAAGATAAAAACGTATGTATACAATACAATCTCAAAAACTGTGTGCTCATTTGCACATCAAATCTATTTCAAACACATGTTTTAAAAGCTTTTGGACAAAGGAAAAACATTGCTGAAATCAAAGAATTATTTAGAAAACTTAATGCTAGGGCAACTTCGAATACTGAAGGAAGCTATTCTCCCGAATTTTTAGGTAGATTGGAAATCATCCCTTTTGGACCTATTCCTAGAGGAGAATGCTATCACAACCTTTTAAAAAGGAGCATTCGCCATTTTTTAATAGAGTTAACAGACCTTCTGGAGTGTCGAGAAATTGTCTTAGAGAATGAGCAATCCATTTTAGAAATATTTGAAAAAAAGCTCTACAGAGAAGGTATTGATCTTCGCCAAATAAAGTTATACCTGCTCGAAATAAGAAATATGATAATTGCACAAAAAAGTCAGTGGGGAACTTTGAAGACAAAAAAACTCACACTTTCCAGCGATGACCAGGGAGTTTACATTAAGGTTTCAACATTTTTGGCAGAGCTCAATGTTTACCACGATACACCTGTCCCTCCCCTGCGTCTCGAATCAAATATCTTAAAGGATACACCATGACAACAATCACCAATTCATTTTTCTGGAAACTTCCGACCTCTTGGCCAAACACACAAACATTAAGGACTTCAACAACCCTTATCGTGAACATTGCTGCAAAAGCCATTCAATCGTCGCTTTGTTCTGTTGGAGTTCATTTAGCTACAAGTACAATAAATGCGTTAGGAGCATGCTGCATCCGGCCAATCACAATTGGATGTGCTCTTTATGATAAAAGGTATACGAGAGTGGCTCTAGAATTATTGGCATTGGGATCTCTCCTTTCCCCTCCCACCTACGGACAAATCGTTTGCTTAGCTGTGGATCTTATCAGTGAGGCGTTGAATTTTTATGAGAAATCTCAGGAATCTAACAGTCAAGAAATGGTTCCAGTTAAACGACAAGCGACAGAGCTTTTCAGCACTTTTAAATGGAAAGATAAATTAGATCCAAAGAATCCTGTAGAGGCTCTCAAAATTTTAAATATCCCAGAGGAAGAAGCCCATAACATCGATTACATCACGGCACAATATGAAAAGCTAAAAAATAATCACACCAAAAAAATACAAAAAATTTCTTCTGGTGCTTTTGCAGAACTTATTAAAGATATGCTTGAAGAGGTTGAATTAGCCTATAAGACTTTAAATGAGAGTCTACCAGTACAGACAAACCAGTAAGTTTGATTGGTTCCTGGAGTCATCATACGATTTCAGGAACCAGGCCCATCAAGTAGGATTAATTATCTTCCTTAACATAACTACAGACACGCGTTTTCAATTGCACTTCCAAAAAAAATTCAAGATTCAACCTTGCGTTTCGCCACATGAAAAAGTTCAATTTGTGTAGTTCAACTCAAGCCAAAAAATACCATTTCCCAAAAGAACTAGAGAACATTTTTCGTTTAAGTTTAAAAATCCACTCGGTAACATCATGACACCTTAGAAGTCAAGGTAGAGCATGAAAGCGCAAATGCTTACATTTTCCGGTACAGTTCAAAAACTCTACACATTTCTAGCAGAACTTGTGTACTCGTGCTCCCCTCTTACATCCTGAACCTGTTACCCATAGGTCACATATGGCAGTCACCAGTTCTTCTTTCTGGGAAATTCCCACAAATTGGCCAAATGCACAAACTTTTAGAACTTCGACAACACTTATTGTGAATATTGCAGCAAAAGTTATTAAACAATCGTTTTCTTCTGCAGAAGTACATATAGCCACTGCCATGATAAATGTTTTGGCACCCTGTAGTCTTCGTCCTATCACAATAGCCTGTGCACGACACGACAAAAGATATGCTAAAATAGTTTTAGAATTGCTTGCATTGGGAGCCCTATTTTCAAAGTATGGACAAGTGATTTGTTTTGCCGTTGATCTAATTCAGTTGATTATGAATCATTGTGAAAAAACCTCAAGCGTTCGACAATAGAGAAGCCTCTAACACATTTATTGAACCGCAGGAGTCTAAAGAGACCGTTTCTTCCAATGAAAAAAAGAGATGATCCAAACCCCCTTGACAGAGTACTCGAAAATTTAATTGTCCCATTTATGGGAAGCGTCAAGAAACAATCATATGTAAACTACATGGAAATTTCAGCCAAGCTCTTTTAAAGCACTTATTAAAAAAATGATTGCTGGGGATTAAATTTCTTATAATATGCTTAAAAAGAATCTAGCTCAGGTAAATGGGTAAAACATATTATCTAAATACACCTAAATATATCTTCAAAAGCGTAAAAAAGCATAAGCTATGCGATGGAAGTGATTTTTAAAATCATATGCAAGTAATCTTAAGAATCACTTCAACAAAAAGTTTTAAGGGCGCAATAAATTAGAACCCATCATCACGTCAAACGCAGCTTTTATTAAATTGTATAAAATTACTCAACTTCTTTTTAGCTCCATTGAAAACTTTTCGAAACAAAGAAACCAAAAAATTTGAACGCCGATTTGGGCGATGTGTAAAATCTGTCGTTTTAGCATGAAACCACGCACGCCGGCTTTTGCTCATAGTCACACCCATAACTTGCAATTTCTCTCTTGCCCATGTCGCTGTATACCGAGTACTTGAAAGGCTTTGTCGTGTCTTTTTCGACATCAGCAAGCCTTGCCTTGACTTGTGCACTTGATTTAACCCATGTTCCACTTTTTTCTTGGTATTTTAAATCTTTCTGAGGAATACACTGAGTCTCTATTTCAAGTGTTCCATAAAAAGTTTCTACATAGAAAACAATCACGAAATGTTTTCCTTTTTTTGCATATTTTTGAATTGTCCCATCACTTATTCCCTCAATCACTAATTTGGCAGGCCTGTAATTTGAGCAGCATAAGCATTTTGGATGTGCAACAATAAATGTCACAGCCCAATTTGATTTATCCACATATTTTTGATTATCTAAAACAGACTGGACTCTCTTAGGATAGAACTTCCTTCTTTTGCTCTCGAAGTTTTCCTATCTCTTTCTTGAGTTAATTTAAGCATTGTTTTCTCATCAAAAAAATAGTAGCCGGTGGTCCTTGAACATATGAAGTCATTTATCCTCCAAAAGGGTTGTTTAATAAAAATAAAGATTGAGCGAAAAATCATACGATTTTCAAATTGAATCAAAGAAAAATAATTAGACAGATCAAAATTCAATTAAATAATTTTACTTGAACTGGTTTTAAATTTTTAATTTCAATTACTTAGGGAAGTAAGGCCAATGTATCATAAATTTAAAAACAAATCTTCTCTTCAAATTATTGACAATTTTATGATTAGATCAAGAAGATGGTTGAATACCATCCCCTAAAAACGTGTAATAATGCTCGCAACTAGACCTGCGCAAGCAATGAGAGGAATTGTAACTTTAATGATTTCCCAAGAATATGTCCGGGTTCCTTTAAAACGAACCCAATTTCGATTTAACTCCATGACAGAAAACATCACAAGGCCGGTTATAATGCTACTGAAAATAGAGTTAGTGCGTTGCAGAATGGCCTGTCCTGTCAAAGCTAGAGGTACAATAGGGCTTGACATAATGGCTAAATCATTTTTAAAGGACTTTTCGTTACTAGGAGAACCATTTTTACTTGGTTTTTTCTTTTGATAGCACCGACTGTATAAACGTCTCATTCCACACCAAGCTGCAGAGAAAACTGCGGCTTTCAAGACGAGCACAGGCTGCTGAGCAATCACCTTAAGCCCAACAGCATTCACAATGCAAGCTGACATAAAAGCAACAAAACCTAAAGGATTAAATATCCATTCGATTTTTTTAAATGCAGGTGCCGAAGTTTTACTAACCATGCCAACATTAAGCAATACAATGCTAGCCACACACCCAATTGCGTAAAGTGTCGCATCGTCTTCTTGATTCAATTCCCTGACTTTGCACAAAAGCAAATTGCCAAAGCTAAATCCCAAAAGCGATAAGTCAAATGTCGTCAATCGCGATTCCGTGCTTTCAATCATAAAGTCCTCAATAAAAATTGCGATTCTCTTTTGCCATTTCAAGTAAGAGTTCGCAAGGAGAAAAACGCGCCCCCTCTTTTTGCTCAAATTCTTTGAGTCGATCCACCACGGTTTGAATTCCACGTGAATCAGCATAACGAAGTAATCCCCCTCTAAACGGCGGAAAACCTGTTCCCAAAATGAGAGCCATGTCAATGTCTGAGGGCTTTTGCACAATCTTTTCGGTCAAGCATCGTGCCGCTTCGTTGATCATTAAAAAGATGGAACGATCAACCATTTCTTCGGATGAAAGCTCTTCTTTTGGTTGTCCGATGACTTCAACGATTTTCTGAACTTCCGGATTAACTGTTGGCTTTTTGCTATCATAAAGATAAAAGCCCTTTTCTGTTTTTTTCCCGAAAAGCCCTTTTTGATTCATTCTTTCAATAAGTTCTGGAACTTGCATCCGCTTACCATAGGTCTCTTCAAATATATGAGAAACTTTGCAAGATACATCATTTCCAACTTCATCTGACAGATGAAAAGGCCCCATGGGCATTCCAAAGTCAAGCATAGTTTTTTCAATTTTTTCTATTGAATTGCCTTTTTCAAGAAAACGCACGATCTCATTAGCTCCCATAACAAAAATGCGGTTCACGAGAAATCCTTGACAATCACCCACCACAATAGGTGTCCGACCTAACCGACGGCATGTTTCCACAGCTGTTGCGATGGCTTCATCAGATGTTTGGGTCCCCTTGACAACCTCTACAAGAGGCATCCGATTGGGTGGATTGAAAAAGTGCATCCCCACAAATCGTTCAGGATGCTTCATCACGGATGCCATTTGCGCAATAGTTAATGAAGAGGTATTAGAGGCGATGATGGCATCTGGCCGTAGCTGACTTTCCAATTCATTAAGTAAAGTATGTTTAAGTTCCAAATTTTCCGTAGCCGCCTCCACGACAAGATCAAGCTGTTTAAAGCCCGTGTAATCGATAGTGCCACTGGCTTGTTGAAACTTTAAGATGGCCTGATCTTTATCGAGTTTTTTCAGCTCGATCATCTTTTTGAACAGGCTGTATACATGGCTGTAGCCCTTCGCGACAGCTTCCCAGTTAATATCCTTAAACCGCACAGGGATGTCATGATAGCTAAACAAAAAGATTAAACCTCCACCCATCGTTCCCGCGCCTAAAACACCTGCAGATTTCACGGGTCTAGGAGTTGCTTGGATAGAAATGCCCGCATCTTTTTTAAGGGATTCATTTTGGAAAAACACCTTAACCAAATTTTTGGCATTCATAAATTTGGTGGGAATATTTTCTACGAAATTTTTCTGCTCGATTTCCAACCCTTCATTGAGAGGAAGCGTGTAAGTTTGCTTGATTGTCTCGAGAGCAACAAGGGGTGCGGGGTAAAATCCATGCGTTTTGTCTAGGACCTGCTTTTTAGCTTGATAAAAGATAAGAGCTCTTCCTGCCGGATTTTTTTCTAACAGAAAATTTTGGATGCCACTTTGTTTTCGACGGTTCAAAACTTTTTGCGCAAACTCCGGTTTTAAAATATTTCGAGCAAATTCCAGACTTTTTTCAGGAAAAAACTCCCAAGCAGCGACAGAATCAGCGAGCTTCATTTTGTACGCTTTTACACCATTCACCGTCTTCCCATTTAA
Organism: Parachlamydia acanthamoebae; assembly: GCF_000875975.1. Lineage (NCBI taxonomy): Bacteria > Pseudomonadati > Chlamydiota > Chlamydiia > Parachlamydiales > Parachlamydiaceae > Parachlamydia > Parachlamydia acanthamoebae. Next base: position 206,862 of record NZ_BAWW01000003.1, read on the forward strand.
AATCATTCCTAAAGCAGATGAAAGCCCAATTAAACGTGGTAAACGCTGCGTTCCTCCCCATCCAGGCATGATCCCCAGTTGAGTCTCTGGAAGGCCTAATGCTGTTTTCGGATGATCAGAAACGATTCGATATTTACATGCAAGTGCGAGTTCTAAGCCACCTCCTAAACAGGCCCCATCAATGGCGGCAATGGTTGGAAAAGGCAATTCTGAAAGCTTTTTATAAACACGGTGACCTAAAGCCAAAATTTTTTCCCCTTGGGAAGGATCCTGAAAAACGGGCTCAAGTTTTTTAAGGTCAACTCCCGCTACAAACTGATGCTCTTTGCCACTTGTAATGAGGAGTAACTTGACACCTGAACTGGGATCAAGCTGCTCGATTAAATTTTCGAGCTCTTCAAGAACTGGCGGTGACAAAACATTCACTTTTTCATGTGGAAGATTAAAAACGAGTTGGCCAATGCCTCCTGGCAGGAGTGAAAATGTAAAAGCAGTTTCCATTTTATTGAACCTCTAAGCTAACAGCTTCACCTTGACCACCCCCAATACACAGGGCAGCAAGTCCGCTATTTTTCTTGCGTCTTTTTAATTCTTTTAACAAAGTCAATATTAAACGTGCTCCTGAGGCACCCAGTGGATGGCCTAGAGCAATGGCGCCCCCATTGACATTCAATTTATTTCGATCTATTTCTCCGATGACAGTCTCTTCTCCTAACTCTTTTTTTACAAATTCTGGAGAATTGAGAGCTCTTTCAACTGCAATTACCTGCCCGGCAAAAGCTTCATTGATTTCAATTAAATCAAAATCTTGCAACTTTTTCCCTGTTTTTTTCAAAAGTTTTGCAATGGAATAAGCAGGCCCAAGCCCCATGCGACTTGGATCAAGGCCTGCGTAAGCATACTCGACCAAGTAGCCAATCGGTTGCAAGCCTAATTCTTTGGCTTTAGATTCTGACATCACTAAAAGGGCTACAGCGCCATCCGTTATTTGGCTCGAGTTTCCTGCTGTAACTGTACCGGTTAATGAGTCAAAAGCAGGCTTAAGCTTGGCTAAACCTTCTAAGCTTGTGCCTTCACGAGGGCCATCATCAACCAATTGCATCCGATCGAAAAAAGGAGGATAAGGAATCGGGATGATTTCTTCCGCCAGCTTCTCCCGAGCAGCGAGAGCTCTTTGCTGGCTCATCAGTGCAAAGGCATCTTGCTCTTCTCGGGTAATTTTAAATTGGCGAACTAAGATTTCAGCCGTTTGCCCCATCGAAAGACTGCAAAGGGGATCTGCAAGTTTGGGCATTTGGGGAGTTAACAGCGAAGGACGAAAACTGAGCAACGCTCGAAGACGTTGTTTCCATGTTTTGGCTTTATTGAAAGTAAGCAAAAATTCCCGCATACGGTTAGGAAATAACACAGGAAAATGGCTCATCGATTCTGTACCGCCGGTTATAATGATGGAGGCTTCGCCAGCTTCGATTTTATTTGCTGCGGTTACAACGGCTTCCATTCCTGAGGCACAGTTTCTATTCACAGTGTAAGCAGGAGTTTTAACGGATAATCCGGCCTTGACGGCAACAACACGCGCGACATTACCGGCATGAGGAGGTTCAATCACATTCCCAAAGATCAGTTCATCAATTTTATCTTTTGGAATAGGCATCCTAGCCAACAATTCACGAACAGCAAAAGCACCTAAATCATCTGCCTCCAGATGTCTCAGGACCTCATTTGCTTTGCAAAAGGGGGTCCTAATTCCTTCAATAATGGCAAGTCTTTCCTTCATACCAACTCCTCGAAATACATGCTATTGATCAGATCTTCATATTTTTTCTCTATAACCTCTCGGCGTAGTTTCATGGTTGGAGTAAGTTCGCCCCCTTCTATCGATGGGTGTTCCGCAACGACTCGAAAATCATGAAGTTCTTCCCAATGGTTTAAATGTTTATTAATAGAAACCAAGAGCTTATGCATATGCTGCTTGATTTCTGCTCCCTGTAAAAATTCTTCCATAGGGATCTGCTCTTTGTTTAATTTTTTTTGTATTTTTTTTACGGCTTCAAAGTCAGGAAAAATAAGACATGTTGCATATTTCCTCGAATCCGCAATGATAATGGCCATATCAACCAAACGATCTTTGGCGAGAGCTTGTTCAATGGGAACGGGTGAGATGTATTCGCCTTTTGTGGTCTTGAAAAGTTCTTTTAATCGGCCTAAAATTGTAATAAAGCCTTCTTCGTCAATTTGTGCACGATCTCCTGTCCGCAACCAGCCATCTTCTGTGAAAGCATTTTGTGTAGCTTCAGGGCTTTTGTAATACCCTTTCATGACCAATCCCCCTTTGACTAAAAGCTCACCTTCTGGAGTGAGCGAAACAGTCATGCCTTCAAAGGGAAGACCAATTGTTCCTACTTTGATTCGATTAAAGCGATTGCAAGAGACGGTGGCGGCCTCGGTTAATCCATACCCCTCATAAACAGGAAAGCCAATGGCCAGAAAAAAATGGTAAACATCGGGATTCAGATGCGCACCTCCCGAAATGATGAGGCGAAGTCGATTGCCAAAAGCTTCTCGTAAGCGAGAATATACCAATGTATCTGCTATCGGATGAAAGATCTGCCTCCAAAATGAAGACTCTTTTTGAGCAGCTAATCTCAAAGCCCACCTTCCTATCAAGCGCGTCATAAAATTTCCTGCATTCACTTTTGCCCACATATTCGCTTGAATCTTTTCTAAGATACGGGGGACTAAAATCATCAGAGATGGCTTTACCTGCTGAGCCGCTTCTCCCAATTTCTTGACATCTGCTAAATAGTACACGCTAATCCCCCAAGCAACCATAATGAGATTTAACGCACGCGCAAAAATATGGGCTAACGGCAATACACTTAAATATCGGTCGGTTTTAGGATTCCAGTAAAAAGGATCTATGTGCAATAAACTCACTAAACTTGTTTGGGTGAGCTCGACACCTTTCGGTAAGCCTGTGCTTCCACTCGTAAAAATAATCGTCGCGACATCTTTTTCTGTCATTTTGGATAGCAAAGACGGATATAAATCGGGATCCTTTGCATCAATTTCTTTTCCAATTCGATAGGCTTCGGAAAGCGTTAAAGCGTTGGGCTTTTCATCGAAAGCAATGATTTGTTTGAAATGTCCTTGGTGAGCATGCAACATTTTCCATTGCTCTTCGCCTGAAATGAATAAAACCTTGATTTCAGCCTGATCGACTTCATATTCAAAATTTTCATGAGAGATATTCGCAAAAAGGGGCACCGAAATTCCACCAGCAAGCAAAATGGCAAAATCGGCGATGGTCCAAAAAGCCGAGCAGGGTGCCATAATTCCGATGCGCTCCCCCCTATTAAATTGTAAGGTATTGAGATAGAGTGTCAGATATTTTACCGAAGTAACAAAATCTGAAGATGAAAAAGCTTTCCATTGCTCATTTTCCAAATGGTTTAAAGCCTTTGGATTTTTTTGCTCTGCGATGTAGTGAATGACATCAACTAATGTTTTAAAGGGTTTCATTTTTGGACCCTTGTGTTAAGCCTTTCTTCTCTTCTTTTATTATACCTTACGAAATAATATAATTTATATTTTCCTTACAAACAAATTAGTGTATTTATTTTTTATTCATAAACAAAAAAAGTTCTTCATTAAATGATCCATTTTTGTCTTGAAAGATTTCTTTTTGGACTAAATGTGTTGCACAGGAGGGCGTTGTTTGTTACACTTTTGGAGTTCATTTAATCTAAAAAAAATTAGCACAATAAGGTTTTGTGGAATGTGGGGTAAGCTTGAATTTGAAAAAGTATCTAAAAAATATGGGGATGTAGTTGCGCTTGACAACGTTTCATTCACGGTTGAAAGCGGGAATTTCTTTTCTCTTTTAGGCCCAAGTGGTTGTGGGAAAACAACGCTTTTACGTTTGGTAGCGGGTTTTGAGCTTCCGGACTCAGGCCGCATTCTTTTAGATGGACAAGATATCACACGACTTCCTCCATATAAGCGACCGGTTAATACCGTTTTTCAAAATTATGCGTTATTTCCGCACCTGAGTCTCTGGGAAAATATAGCTTTTGGCCTGCGTGTCGCTAAACGCCCTGCTAACGAGATTCAGCATGAAGTGGAGCGGATGTTAAAATTAATCCAACTGGAAGAACAGGCCCATAAAAGGCCCGATCAAATCAGTGGAGGCCAAAAACAACGAGTCGCCATTGCACGCGCGCTGATTAACAAGCCACGTTTATTATTATTGGATGAGCCTCTTTCTGCTTTAGACCTCAAACTTCGTCAAAAAATGCTCTTTGAAATCGATTTAATTCATGATGAAGTGGGCATCACCTTCCTTTTTGTGACACATGACCAAACTGAAGCGATGGCAGTGAGCGACCGGATTGCAGTGATGCATCAGGGTAAAGTTGAGCAAATTGGAACGCCTGTCGAACTTTATGAAGCCCCTGAAAGTAGCTTTGTCGCAGCCTTTATTGGCGACACCAACTTTTTAGATGGAACCGTCATTCAACACATCAATCGCGATTATTGCCAACTCAAGTTAGAAGGCTTGGCCGACGTCTTGTGCTTTAACGATAAGCATCTCAACATCGGAGATCAAGCGCACTTAAGTGTACGCCCCGAAAAAATTCATATTTCACGTGAGAAACCGCAGCATCATGAACGCCAGAACCTTTTTGAAGGCATGGTAGACGACATCATTTATAAAGGGGATCACACCAATTATTGGGTGCGGACAGGCGATTATCGAATTGCGATTTCATTGCAGCATAACCGTTTTTTATTGGATCAAACGCCCATTACCTGGGGCGAAAAAGTCTGGATCCATTGGCATGCAGATGATGGTTACATGCTAAAAATATGGCATGCTTCTGACGAAAATCTCACTCAACTTCCACCCGAAAAAGTAGGAAGCTCCGAAAATGAAATGGAAGAGGATTTCGAATGAAGTTTTTGAAATCTCGTTTGGGTGAACTTTTAGTCACCCTTCCATCACTCATATGGCTATTCATTTTCTTTTTAGTTCCAACCCTCATTATTTTCGCTTTAGCCTTTAAGCCTTTCGATTTTTATGGAGGCGTAGGCGAAGGCTGGACGCTTGAGACCTTTAAAAGCTTAAATACGGCGAGTTACTATGCGATCGTTTGGCGCACCATTTGGTTAAGCATTTTGACAACAGCTATTTGCTGCCTGCTTGCCCTCCCCATGGGATATTATCTTGCCCGTGCCAATGCACAAGTCAGATATCTTTTATTACTACTCACGATTCTCCCCTTTTGGAGCAGCTTTATTGTGCGGATTTTTGCATGGAAATCGCTGTTACACCCCGAAGGCATGGCCAAGCGGATTCTTTTATTTTTTCATTTGGTATCCGAAGACACTGTTTTGCTTTACAATTCTGGGGCTGTTTTACTGGTCATGGTTTATTCTTATCTTCCTTTTGCCATTTTACCGATCTATGCAGCCGCTTCAAAATTTAATTTTCAGCTCATTGAAGCCGCTCTTGATCTCGGCTTACATCGTTTTCAGGCTTTTCTTAAAGTTTTTATCCCAGGCATCAAAAAAGGATTAGTCACAGCGATTCTAATGGTCTTTATTCCTTCTTTAGGATCTTATGTGATTCCTGACGTAGTGGGAGGACCGAGCAGTGAAATGATTGGGAATAAGATTGTGCAAAAAACGTTTACCGATCGCAATCTTCCTCAAGCTAGTGCTCTTTCCGCTTTGCTAACGATTGCTGTTTTAGTTCCCATGGCATCCATTGCATGGCTGCAAAGACGGGTACAAAAGCGTAAATTCTTTATCAGGAGAGGAAAATGAAACGGAGTCGTGTTCCTCTAATTGCCACCATTTTGGTTTTGTTATTCCTTTATCTTCCCATCGTCATTTTGATGGTTAACTCCTTTAATGAATCACGATTTGGAGGGGTTTGGACTGGGTTTTCTCTTAAGTGGTATGAAAAATTATTTCACGAAAGAGCCATTTGGAATGCGGTCCAAAACTCTTTGATTGTGGGGTTAAGCGCCACGATTATTTCCACAGTAATGGGAACGGCTGCTGCGTTTGGACTCTATCGCTATAAGTCTCGCATTCAACAAATTCAATACGCCCTTATTTATTCCCCCCTAGTCATTCCCGACATCCTGATGGGAATGAGCTTACTCCTCTTTTTTGTGATGAGCAAAATTCCATTGAGCTTATTCACCATTTTTGTTGCTCATACAACTTTCTGTATTAGCTATGTGACGATGGTTGTGTGGTCAAAATTGCAAAATTTTGACTTTGCTGTGATCGAAGCCGCTCAAGACTTAGGGGCTGGCTGGGGAACCATTGCACGTCGAATTCTCGCTCCTTTACTTGCTCCAGGAATTATTTCAGGAGCTCTGTTAGCATTCACAATGTCTCTCGATGACTACATTGTGAGCTCTTTTGTGGCAGGACCAGGGTCCACAACACTTCCGATTTATGTCTATGGGATGATTAAATTCGGATCAACTCCTCTTATTAATGCGCTTTCCACTATTCTACTTGTTGTGACATTTGCCCTCGCCTGGATTACCCAGCATTTAACCAAAGGAGAAACGATATGAGAAATTATATGCTTTACGCAATAACAGGCTTATTGCTTTTGCTGACAGCCTGCAATTCCAACCGAAAAGAGCTGCACGTTTACTGCTGGTCCGACTATATCAAGCCGGGGATCATCGAAGAGTTCGAACATACATTTAATTGCAAAGTTGTCTTAGATACCTTTGAGTCTAATGAAGCGATGTATGCCAAATTGAAAGCCGGGGCTACAGGGTACGATATCATTTTTCCAAGTAGCTACTATGTGGAAATGATGCATAAGCAAGGGCTGCTCCAAAAAATTGATCCTTCGCTAATTCCCAATCTGAAATATGTCGATTTAAACTTCCCAATTCCAGGTGGAGCACAAGCTCTTGAACTAGCAGTGCCTTACATGGTGAGTTATACAGGTATCGGATATAGAATTGATAAAGTTCAGCGTGTCTCCCCTACGTGGGAAATTTTTGCACGGCGGGATCTGAAAGGTCGCATGACCATGTTAAATGATGTACGAGAAGCTTTGGGTGCGGCACTCAAAAGTCTCGGCTATAGTTTAAATTCGACGGATGACTTTCAAATTGCACAAGCAGCTTCCACCCTCATTAACTGGAAACGTAACCTAGCCAAATTTGACAGTGAGCAATACAAAAATGGAATTGCGAGCGCTGAATACCTAGTCGTACAAGGTTACAGTGGGGATCTGATCCAAGTTATGCAAGAAGATGCAAATATTGGCATTTTATACCCTCAAGAGGGAACGGCTATATCGATTGATGAAATTATTATTCCCAAACATGCGCCAGAAGTGCAACTTGCACATGCCTTCATTAACTTTCTTCTAGAGCCCAAAAGAGCGGCAGAAAATATGGAATTTGTTTTCTTTATTTCTCCAAATACTGCTGCAGCCCAATACCTTAGTCCAAAAGTCAGAAATAATCCAGCCCTGAATCTTCCAAATGAAATTTTGCAAAGATCAGAGGTCATCCATGATTTGTCGGAAAACAATATCCGCTATATCAGTGCATGGGAAACAGTGAAAGAAGCCCTATAATTCGATAAAGAATGGTTCATTTTAAAAGATGAACCGTTCCTTCTTCTTTTTTTGTGTAAAATGAATCATATTTCAATTACATAATAGACTTAATTAAGCTCCTGCTCAAAAAGGTCGGTTATGGCAAAGCTCCCCTCCACATTCCCCAAATTCATCCGCCATTTTCTCGCAAAGCAACCGCTTAAAATTGTTGGTTTAATTCTAGTTGCCTGCTACTGGGCAGCCAGTTTTTCTTTAAGCCCCTATGCTCTCAAAGTGATTATTGACCGTGTGAATGATACTTCAACAAACCCAACACAACTTTTTAATGCCTTACTATTTCCCGCTATTTTCTATGTTGGACTTGGACTAAGCATCGGAATCGTCTTTCGTTTTAATGATTGGCTAATCTTAAAAATGATCCCTCAGATGAAAGCCCAAATTACTCAGGAGATGTTTGATTATGTTGAAAAACATTCTTATGAATATTTTCAACATCATTTTTCAGGTAGCTTGACGAATAAGATTAATGACATGGCTAAGAGTATGACAACTCTGATCACCAATTCAATCCAATATGCAGCTCATCTGCTTTCGCTAGTGACGGGATCCATTACACTCTATTTTATCAATCCTTACTTTTCTTATATTTTAATTACTTGGGGCGTTCTCTTTATCTCCATTTCCTTACTTCTCGCCAGAAAATCTCAAGAATACGCAGAGACTTTTTCATATGCACGAAGCTCTATCACAGGTAAAATTGTCGATAGCCTGTCAAATATTTTAAATATTAAATTATTTGCACATGAAAAATATGAAAGCCGTTATCTACAGGAAGCTCTAAAAGATACTGTCACGAAAGACCAGAACCTTCAATGGTATTTGCTGAAAGTCAAATGTTTCTATACACTCTCAATTACCTGTTTAGTGGGTTGCATGACTTGGCTATTGATTTATGAGCGTTCCAAAAACAACGTTACAGTCGGTGACTTTGCCCTGGTTTTAACTTTAACTATGTGGATTATCGAAGGTTTTTTCTTCCTGGCAAACAATATTTCTGAATTTTCTGAAGACATTGGCACGTGCACACAAGCTTTATCGATTATTTCTCCTCCACATGGTCTTGTCGACAAATTCGATGCCCCTCTCCTACATGTCACGAAAGGTGAAATTCGTTTCAACAAAGTGCACTTTCACTATAAAAAAAGACCTCCCATTTTCATGAACAAATCGGTGACCATTCGGGCTGGGGAAAAAGTTGGACTCGTAGGGTTCTCGGGAAGTGGTAAAAGCTCTTTTGTCAATTTGATCTTGCGCTTTTTTGATATTCAATCCGGACAAATTCTGATCGATGATCAGAACATAGCGGATGTCACGCAAGAGTCTCTGCGCAGTCAAGTTTCCATGATTCCACAAGACCCCATTCTTTTTCATCGAACTCTTATGGAAAACATTCGATATGGCCGTTTGGACGCGACAGATGAACAAGTGATTACCTGCTCGATCCAGGCGAATTGCCATGAATTCATCGATAAATTGCCTCAACAATACAATACGCTTGTCGGAGAGCGAGGCATCAAACTTTCAGGGGGGCAAAGACAACGGATTGCCATCGCACGTGCATTATTAAAAAATGCCCCGATTCTCATCTTAGATGAAGCGACTTCTTCTTTAGACTCTGTAACAGAACATTACATTCAAGAAAGCCTTCTTCTCTTGATGCAAAAAAGAACGACGATCGTGATCGCCCATCGCCTGTCAACGCTCTTTCATATGGATCGGATTCTTGTCTTCAGTCATGGCAAAATTATTGAACAAGGCACTCATATTGAATTACTTAAACTAAACGGCCAATATGCCACGTTATGGAACATGCAAGCTGGCGGTTTTTTGCGAAACACTTAGAGCGATGTATAATAACCTCAGCATTAAGTTATAATAAACAATGTAAAAGAGATTTTTAAATTCGCCCTTACCAAATGTAAGCACAGTTCACAAAGATATATCTAAATTAAAAAATGATATTGAACATGCTAAAGCGAGCTTTTCACTAAAAAGAGGAAGAAAGTTTTCTGTCGGAGATAATCAAAATATCACGATGAATACACTCATTAATAAAGTTCGTGTCCTATCAAAAAATCTTAGATAAATCCCATTAAATAATAAGCATAAAAATTTTGATTCTCTGAAAGAGAATCGGGCAAGTTTACTGAAAGTGACGTAGACCGAGCAACAAAAAAACTTTACTTTATATGCCATCCCGATAAAGTAAAGGATCAGATTGCAGTTGGAGAAGCTGTTTTTCAAGAGATCCCAAATATCAGGGAAGACGCAAAAAAAACTCGCAACTAAAGAAGGGGCGTGAATACCGATAAAGTTGTGAATAGAGAAGCCAGAAAAAATAAACACTGGAAAAACTTGAATTCATAGATAATATAATAGAAATTATACTCTGTACACCTTCCAAATGTTAATAAATCACAAAAAGATGTCACGAATGCAAAAACTGAAGAAATGAGAATAATGAGCGGAAGGTTAATGTTTTGAAAGTTTAAAAGACAGCAAGGATAACTTAACATATGAAAATCGTGGATTATCCAGCGAATTAACTAAGATTAAAGAAATTATAGAAAGTGGATTGCAGATTTGCAAACAGCTAAAAAAAAATAGATGAGAAAATTAAACACTCGCAAATGACTAAAAAAATTAAACCTAAGAATAATTTAAAGTTTTTACTGATTTTAAAAGACATTAAAATAAATTCCTTGTAAGAAAAGAGTTAGATTAAACAACACTCCGCAGGTTCTTATAGTGGGATTATTCAAAATTATATACTTCTTTACCCTTTTATTCTTTTTAAAATCTCCACTATTCAGCACTGAATCCCATATAAAACAAAAATCTTTTCATATTCAATTAGTTGAAAAAGCTGTTCTGCAATATCAACAAAAAAACAACATCCCTGGAATTGCAGTTGTTCTTTATTATCAAGGAAAACCCTACTTCCTTCCTTTTGGAAGCGCAAATCTGCGTTCAAAAAAACCAATTACAGAAAATACAATCTTTGAATTAGGCTCTATTACAAAATCTTTCACTGCTATTTTGTTAGCCATAGAAGTCTTAGATGGAAAAATTAAACTTTCGGATCCTGTGGCAAGATATTTGCCAGGATTGCGTGAATTCACGGGTCCTTTTTCAAAAGTGACTTTTCAACATCTCGCTACACATACCTCTGGTTTTATGCGTGTTATACCAGAAAAAGATCGTAAAACCTATGCAGATATCGTGAAATATCTACGCAATTGGCATCCGACACATAGCCCTGGAACTCATTATAAGTATTCAAATTTTGGTTTTGGAATTTTAGGACTAGCCTTGGAGAACGTATTTCAAAAAAACTATTTTAATCTCCTGTCAAGAAATCTCTTAAATCCACTACAAATGAACCACACTTTTTTAGTAGTTCCGCAACAATGGCAGGCTGATTACGCTCAAGGATATGATAAGAATGGCAATCCAGCAGAAAAATGGCCTATTACACTTATGCAAGCGGCTGGGGCCTTGCGATCGAGTGCTGCTGACATGCGAAAATTTTTGGCCGCCTGCCTAAATCTGCCTGGAACACCCAGCAAAATCGCAGAAGCGATTTATCTCACAGAAACAGGAAATTTCAAAATGGGTGCCAATAAGACTCAAGTGATGTCTTGGATGAAGACAGACTTCGGTTCCTATTCCCTTTACACGAAAAACGGGGGGGTGACAGGCTTTGCAACGTTCATGGGTTTTATTCCCGAACTTCAAATTGGTCTGGTCATTATGGCCAACAAAAATGTGAGCAATACCCTACTTGGGCAATATATTTTGCAACAATTAGGCAGCTCGCTCGCCTATCAAAAGTTTGGAAATTAAACAAACAAAAAAAATATTAAAAATAAAATCCCCTTTCAAACGGGCCTGAGAAGGCTTTTTTTAAATTTTTTTATTTTTTTTCACTTTTTATGCTTGTGAATTATAAATTATTTTGATAAAAGCTCACTCAGGTTCACAAACTTATCTTGTGAGGCAATTTATGAAAATTGAGGGAAATTATGAAATTTAAATCAACGATCTATGCAAGTTTTTTGTTTTTGACTATTTTATTCACGTCAACTCAAAGCCTTTCAGCTTTTGATTACGACTTTGGTTGCTGCGATTACGGAACACCTTATGATGAATGCAAATGGAGCGTCAGCATTAACGGTGGTGTATCCCCAACTTGGTTTCAACGTAAAGGCAGAGACCTTTATTTCAACCACTTAGGCCCATTCTTTGAAGTCCCAGAAAGCTTTAAAACACCAAAATTCTGCAAAATTTTTGATCTGCCATGGAATGTAGGCATCGAATTAGGCTACATGTTCTGCGATCGTCTTGAAGTTTTTGCTGATTTTGACTATACACAAGCTTGTGGAAAACGTCATCATCACAGAAGAAGCGATATTTCCGCATCTTCAAGAGAAAGAGTTAGCCAATATCGTGCTTTCGATTTCTACTTAGGAACACGTTATTACCTTTGCCCAATTTTCTGCAGTTTCACACCATTCTTTGGTGGTAAAGTTGGTTTGATCACTCGTGATAAAATCCGTGGATCAACTCGCACAACTGTTACTGGAGGATCTTCAGGCTTTGGTCACAGACATACACGCTTCAAGTCTGATACAACAATTAGCGGTGGACTCCATGCCGGTGTGAATTGGGATCTTTCTTCTTGCCTATCAGTGACTGTAAAAGCAGAAGCTATCTGGTCAGGAGATTGGAGACCAACAAATGCTGATGAAGGCGAAGGAAGCAGCGTAATTAACCCTGCACTGCCAGTTCCTCTTATCATCCATGGCAAAACTGGACCAGTATTATCCGTTCCAGTTACTCTTGGACTTCGTTACGCGTTCTAATTTGATTAGAACAGTTTGATTCTTTCAAGTGAGAAGGGCTTCCCTTCTCACTTTTTTTTTAGTCTCAAAATATTGAGCAACTCGCCCACTTGCCTAACAAGGCTTATATTCCAAGCATGGAATCGAAAGCCCCGTTCTTAAATATTACCTTCTCTAAATAACCTTTCAAAGACTTATTGAAAATAACTACAAGCCATGAGTCCGGCTATCTAAGTTGAAATCTCAAAAATGACGCGATTTTCAAAGAATATCTCAAATATATGGAGAGGCCTCTGTAATCTTCTTGTTTACAATCGGAAACTTCGTTCTAAATAAGGCTTCATTAGGCTTGAGACAAAACTACCCCACAGTATCATTCTGCCGCCAGATTTGCAAATGCGAGAGAAACTTCTTTAAATTTCTCCTCACACTCTTTTCTTCTTATTTCATAATCAGACTCTTTCTCATCAAGCCGCCTCAAATTCCTGTCTGGGTGATATTTCAATGCTAATTGTTTGTATGCTTTTTTTATTTCTTCTTTTGAAGCATTTGGCTGCAACCCTAAAGCAGCAAAACTTTCGTTTTGACTTGGTTGAGTTCCAACAGCAAATCCTTCCCCAAAAAATTGACGGAAGGGATCGGATTCACCAAAAAAACCACTTCCAAACTCTTGCTGAAAAAAATTGTTAAAGAAGAAATTAAATGAATCAAAATACGGTTGTGAACTGCCCCTGGTAGTAGAGTTATCTTTTTGATAAAGATGTGATTCCAAATATTTTCTTTGATTCAGCGAGAGTTGTGCCAAAAGTTCTTCATTCTTCTGTTTCTGATCTTTTGACATTTTCTGCAATTCGTCTTCGGTGTAAGCACATCGCTTCCTTGAGCTATTTTCTAGAACTTTTCCATTCACCTCTCTAAAGGTATAGCTCCAACTAGAATACTTCTCTTTGAAATAATCCACCGAATAAGGAGGAAAAAGCATATTTATCATTTTTTGAGACATGGAGGAGAACTCAAAGCTCTTTATCTGTTCGATCGATATGAGTTTAACTTGATATGCATTGAGTTTCTCGCTGTCCAACACTGCTTGAACTTCTGCTACCTCAAAGTTAGCAAACCGCTTCAGATCAGCCATATTATCATCGAGAGAGGGAAACATACGGTTGATTGTCTCACTGGATAATTTAGATAACTGAACACCTTTCAATTGTTGATCCGTCAGTAGCTGTAACTGATAAGTGGTTGTTATCAATCCTGTGTTTAATGCAGCTTGAACTTCTTCTACCTCAAAGTTTGCAAACCGCTTCAAATCAGGCGTATTATCATCGCGAGAGGGAAACATATGGTCGATTGTCTCAGTGGACAATTTAGATAACCGAACACCTTTCAACTGTTGATCTGTCAGTAGCTGTAACTGATAAGTAGTTGTAAGAATACCTTCTTCAATTGCACTTTGAACATCATCAACATTAAAAGCTTTAAAACAACAAGCATCTTGGCTGGAATCATCTTTGTAACAAAAAATGACATCAACCTGCTCTTTACTTAGTTGTTTTAATTTCAGCTCTTTTACATGCTTATCGGAGAGAAACTTTAGTACACTTCCTGTCATTAACCCCTTATGAATAGCATCGACAACATCTTGTCCATCAAAAAGAGCTAGTCTTTCCTTTGCTTTAGCTTCATCTAAAGCAAAAAATAATGCTTTGTTTTGGGTAGCTTGCATTTCGGAAAGCTTCAGATTCTGAATCTGATCGTTTGTGAAAAAGGTAAAGGCTACAGGTGGAATCTTTTCTTTATATTTATTGATGTCATCGGCACTAATTTGAGTTAGATCTTTTAAAGGAATATCGTGAATATCACTGTAATCGTTAATTGTTTTTTGTTTGGAGCTTTTCCCTTCATTCTTAAACAGTTTTTCTAATCTCTGCCTGATGAAAGAGAATTGATCTGGATTAATAGAGTCTTCTTGAAGATCTCTAACACTTAAAGCATTGAATTTGTCTTCGTTCAGTAAAGCAAATTTCAATTTAGAGTGCTGGAATGGAATAATCACATCTTCAAGAGTAAGAATCTTTAATATTTCTATGTCTGTCCGATCAATGAAGTCATTCAAGCTTATATCAGAAGCTGAAAATTGGGAAAAAGCTTGAATCAAATTAAACCTGTGAAGCAACTTGTTACGCTCTTCTATTGTTTTTCCTTTATAATCTGATAGAGACGTTTTTTTTGCTTCGCTATCAATCATCACACCATATTTTAATACGTGTAATCTATAATAAGACCCAGTCAATTTTGAGCTATTTGCACCTTTGACATTTTCTATAAAGCAGTCATAACAAGTTTTTTGAAATTGGCTTTCTTGAACATGAAATTGCCCGTATCGATTCATTAAAAAGTGAGGCCAATCTTCCGTATGATTCCTGAAAATCCCTTGCAACATTAAAAAAATGGGCTTTTAGGCATTGTCCTTTATCAAAAAATGCTTTGGGAACTCCTATAAAAATCGCTTTAACAAAGTGATAAATAACCTTAACAACCCCTGACCAAATTGCTGCAGGAAGAGCTGTTATTTTTCGTCCAAACCAACCTTCTGCTGAATACTTTTTGTTAAACTTCTGACGATTGACATCGCCATACCTAAATTGTAAATGTTCCTTGGTATAATCGAAAATCTTCCTATCATTCTTAAATTTTTCATTCTCTCTAATGACCTTAAGATAGGGAGTTTGTTCAAATTTAATACTCATTTATTGCCTATATACGATTTTGTTAAAAAAAACAATTTTATTACTTTTACATTAAGATTATATAAATTTATGAGGTGACGAAAACAAATAAAACTTATGAGATTAATAAAAACATGAGAATTTCAACAAAAATGAAGCTTTAAATACGCACGATCAAAATGTTTTGAGGAAACTAGATGTATTCGGGGTTTTCCAGAATTGCGGAAGCTAGCTAGTTTTCGCTTCATAGACAAATCTAGCAAAAGATATAAAAGAGCGCTCGCGAGCTTTATCGATCACCTTCTTTGTAATGTTTTTCATTTTGATTAGGCTTCGAGCTTATCAAGATTTTTGAAATTACCGAGTCTTCAACCTGAAAGAACCGAAAGCAATTTGTCGTTCAAAGAATAAGTTACTCTTGTTTACGATTGCGGAGATCGGCTAAAGCAATCTTTTCGAGAATTTCATCTGCGGGATGATTTAAGAAAACAAGCTAAACTTGAACTCTATTTTTTGAGAGAAGGTTTGATCTTAAATTAAGATGCAAATAGAGCCCTACTTAGTCCAATGGGATATAATAATGGAAAAACAATCCAAAAATACAAAAGTTGAGAAAAAGAGACCGTTTCTGAATTTTCTATTTTCAAACTTAGAAATGAAGGGCAAAAAGGCGATTTCATCACTGTAATAGCGATTGGATAAGCTTATGTGGTGCTCGATCTGATTCAAGAAAGAATCGGAAGAGGAGGGATTCGAACCCCCGGACCCTTTCAGGCCTTCTGTTTTCAAGACAGACGCAATCGGCCGCTCTGCCACTCTTCCGTGAATAAGGCTACTTTATAGCAAATCCCCTAATAATCGATCAAGGGAAACTTCAATTTTAGAAAAATCTCTAAAGAAAACTTGCACATTCTGCACACAAGGACTAAGATGATCAAAAAAAATTGAATGCCTTGGAGACCTCTTATGAAACGTTTGTTGACTTTTTGCTTTACCCTTTTTTTTACATTTTCACTCTGCGCTAAAAACTTTTTTTCAACAGATGAAGCCAGCCAAAATGCGGCCGCTTCCCTCACTTATTACCTAGAGCAATTGTGCCTTTCCTTATCGGACGAACAAAATGCCCCATTTGAAAGTGTTTCTTTTTCCGAAGATGATGTGATGGAGCTCTGGCAGACTGTCGAAAGTTTTTGTTGTCGAGAAACCTCCCAAACATATGCACAATCGATTAGCAATGCCTTTCATCATTTTAGGCACATTGATTTTAAGCAACCAAAGGAAGAAATCTTTTTGGATCTTTTTCCCTGCTTTCTTGAAGTTCACAGCCTATGGTTAACGTCTATCAACGAAGATGCGGTTGAAGCCTCTTTAGAAGCATTGACGGATTTAACCGAGGAATCTAAAGCTTTTCTTAACCAAAAAAAATATCTGCTGACAATGCATGCTTGCAACCAGATTCAAAATAAACTCGCCACAACAATTCATGATGGGGAAAAAAACAAGCTTCTCAATCTCTTAAATTGGGTAAGCACTTCTGGAATGGATGCGTCCGAAGGCAAATGGCAAAAATGGAAAAATTACTACAACAGTTCTGAGAAAGATCCTCTTAAAGCCGCACTCAAATTTTCTGCCCATTACAATGACTTTCAAAAAAATCCAAAATTGAGTTCTTCTGCACGCAAAAAGCTCATGCCGTATTTACTCCCCAAAAAACACGCGGTCAAATCGCATTTGGATAAAATCTTTTTACACGCGAGAGCAACTCAAAACCCTCAATCTTTGAGCGATGCGAATTTTCAGGTTATTTCTGTTCAGGGAAGAAGCTTTATCCACGTCCTTGCTCATCCATCTTTTCCTCATTATTTACTCAAAGTTGTTTTGGATAACGAATTACGGAAAAAACGCAGTAAACCAGAGTGGGAATGGTTTGCACGACGCTGCGAATATGCCAAAAAAGTTGCCGATTTGATCGACAAACACCATATAAAGTCGTTTACTGTGCCAAAAAAATGGGTTTATCCACTTCCTTTGAAACCTTCTCCCCCTTCCTCAAGTGCTTACAAACAAAAACCAGTGGCTTTAGTTGTGCAAAAAATGAATCTTGTCCCTTATCAAGAAACACTGGATACGTGGAGAAATCAAATTGGGCAGGAACAATTGAAAGAATTATACACGATTGTCAGCAGGTTATCTAAAGTGTCTATTCGTCCGGATAACCTTCCTTTAACAACATCCGGAAAATTTGCTTTTGTAGATACTGAATATGTACGAGGCTCCCCTTCTTATGGATTTATCCGCCCATATCTTTCAAAGGAAATGCGGGTATACTGGGATCGCCTCGTATCAAAAGGAGGCAAATAAGCCTTTGCTCATGAGGAAAGGGATTAAAGTGAGATTGTTATGTGCGCGTACATAATCCACAAATCCCTTGCCCTGCTCATTTTTTAGCTTCCAATCCACCCCCTGCTTTTGCAAGAATAGAGCCAAGGCCAAGCTTGTTTCTTTATTGCCTTTAAATTTTGCGAGAACAAAAAGCAAAAGTAAAAAAGGGATTTCTTCTTTTTTCTTATCTTGGTAAAAAATGAGGGCCTGATGAATAGCTCTTTCTCTGGCATCTGTGGAAAAGGATTTATAAAGCTGGGAACTTGCTTTTTCAGCTTCTAAAAGCCATTGCTGGGGATCCTCTGTCTCATTATTTAATCTAAGCGTATCGAATTGATCAACAAGTAGCATCATCCGAAAAATAGCTTTTCCGCTGGCGATGGCACAGTTTCCAACTTTTTGTGCTTTCAGCTTGCCTTCCACAATTTGCTTCAAATCCAATCGCGAATGAATTTTTTTTCGATCCTTTTGCACAAATTCGAGTGGACGCTTTTCTCCCCGCCGCATCATTTTAACAAGCTTAGATGTTAAAGCTGCATCGATTTTGTAAATCTTATATCCCGAAGATTCTCCATCTTCATAGAGTCTCCCTCGATTGACTTCTACATAAAAACCCTTGTAAAGTAATCGATAGCAAGCATGCCCGACCCATCCCGAAGTCAATAAAACCATTTTTCCTTGCTGATAGTCTGCTATTATTTCTTCTTCGGTCTTTGAAGATGTTCGATTCAACCTCACATTTTCAAGGCCATCTAACATTTGCTTTTGAGATGCAACATTCGGCCATGCACAAATTGGTTGGGTCAAGGGTTCACTGAAAAATTTTTCAACGCTTTCCTTTAAGGCTTGTATCCCAAATCCATAGTTCATCCCTTCCCATGCAAATATATGCGAATCGAGTGTTGATTTTCCACGCAATGCGAATAGGTTGCTAATAATTTTTTGAATTCGAATGTTTTGGCAACGCTCTAAATTCGCTCCTCTCTGAAGCAAGTAGTGGGCACATTCTTCATTGCCTTCTGTTAAAGCCACAAGCAAAGGAGAAAATCCCCACTTGTTAGGTTGATCTATTTCAACCTGGTTTTCAACAAGTAGCTTCACTAATGAGAAAGATTCAAATGCAGCTTCAACTAAAGGATCAAAATCTCTTTTTTTTATTATAATACCCTGACCGATTAAAAATTTGACAACCGCTTCTTGCTTTCCTAGAACTGCGGCGATTAAAAGGCTCTCTTTCGATTTTTTATCGAGTTTTTTTAAATCAAGAGATTGAGAAACAAGCTTTTGAAGAAATTCAAGAAATCCGAAGTAACAAGCCAGATCAAAAAGCTCATTTTTATATTTAGGATGCAAGGATCCAGGCAAACCTTCTTTTACGAATAACTCGGCCAACTCCCGATTTTTATTGAGTGCTAAATGAAAGAAAATTGCCTTCACTTGTTTTTTTGACGCGCGAAATTGAGCTCCCTCTTGAATCAAATATTGAGCGACTTCGATTTTTTTATAAATAAATGCCGCGGCTAAAGGTGATCCCTGCTTTGTTTTGCAATTCAATCGCACATGATTGTTAAGAAAAAACTGAACGAGAGGAACATGGCCGCATTCAATCGCTAATATGAATAAAGTCTCTTTTCGTTTGCGACTATTCAACCATTGAGATTGTTGCATCTGTGAGACGACTTCTAGGCGTCCTAAACGAACCGCCAATTCCAAATACTCGCTTTGCTCGGAGGTTTTAGTGACTGAAGGCAAAAATTGTTGGACTGCGAAAAGATCGTTTTCTTTAACTGCTTTATAGAAAAGGGCTTTGAGAGAAACATCATGTCGCTCTTTTTTTTCACTCGCATGCAAAAAATCAACAGTAGGGATTGCATCTTTTGCGATTACACTTGAAAAAGTGGAGGCTATTTTTTTATGTGACTCTTGTTTTTCACCCATAACCCATTTTTTTATACACGTGCGCTCCGAACCCGACAGAAAGATATAAGCTAACCACCGAATCGCCAGTCCATAAATTTTTTTGGACGTCGACTTTTTATTTAACTCGTTGAAACTTTCTTGGATATACTTAGCATAAGTAACATAAACTTTATTCTGAATTCTATCTAACATTTGAGAATCTATTGAATTTTAATAATGATATAATCATATAAAAAAATATATCTAAATTCAATTAGAAAGGTTTGCTAATAATGATAAAGTACCTATTTTCTCTTTTTATTTTTGGAACATTTTTTAATTTATTTTCTGAAAATTTTCCTTGGAGCAACTCGAGGCAAGACTATTTGATTCAGCAAGCTCAAATTTTTTTTAATGAGCAAGAGGGCAAATATCCCAAGCTTGCGTATCCGATCACAAAAAATCAACTAGAGGTTATTTTTCAACTTTTTAAAAAATCTGAAGTCGAGATTATCGGTTATGGAAGTCTTATTCATCCTGCATCGGCACTTAAAACAGTTAGCCAACAGGCCATCCAAACGTTTCAACCGATTGTCGCCTTTGGTGCAAAACGTGTATTTGAAAGAGATGTCGCTCGGGTTGCCCATTGGGGAAAGCAAATCCGCATGAATGACACTGGCATGTTAAATATCTTTCCAACTCAAAATCTTCGCTCCATGTTTAATGGCATTTCGATGAAAGTCGACATCAACGAATTATTCCAACTTACTGAAAGGGAGATTGGATATGATCTCATTCCTTTAGTCACACTCAACTGGAATGATGCCATCAATGAAAATAATCTAATCCCTGCCTTTTTTATTGGGTACGCTTTTTCAGCATCAGATCAACCTCGCCAAGGAAAAATTTATATCTCTACATGCGTTAATCCTGTCCCAGGGTATAGCTATGCTTCTATGGAAGGAGCTGAACATTACGGCAAAGCATTTCTGAATTTTTGGGTCGATACGACACTTCTTGCAGATCGAAAAACGCCTTTCATTCTCTGGTTAAAAAACCCACAAATC
Source organism: Parachlamydia acanthamoebae (assembly GCF_000875975.1). Taxonomy (NCBI): domain Bacteria; kingdom Pseudomonadati; phylum Chlamydiota; class Chlamydiia; order Parachlamydiales; family Parachlamydiaceae; genus Parachlamydia; species Parachlamydia acanthamoebae. Next base: position 227,452 of record NZ_BAWW01000003.1, read on the forward strand.
AATTGTGATTGCAAAAAAGGATGCCTTCTACCAACAAAAATGAATTGATAAAAAACATTTTTGTTCCTTTTCATTTATGATTATTTCAGGCACAATTGGCGCATCTTTTGTTTGAATGAAAAGCTTTGATTTTGTGGGATCTCTGAGGATTACGTGATGCATCAACCAACAAAAATCTCCTCACATTTAAAAACACCTGCTCCGGCCCATTTTTATCACCGGACGGACAGTTTATTGTTTCAATTTATTTTATGCGAATTCATTGCTGTTCATCGCGAAACTGAATTGATGAAAAACACCATGCTCAAAATGCCTCAATCAGAATCAACTTCTGAAGAGGAATTTACCTCTTTTTTAAATGCATTCACTCTGACGGCTCGTAACTTATCAGGTTCAGCCCAAGAACAGATGCGTTTTTTCGCGTGGAATTTAGAAGTAGGAGCCTTAACGAAATTGAGAAATTATTGTACGTTCTTCTCTCAAAATAAAGAAGATTCGGATAAGGCACCTATCCTGATGCAACGCTATGCGAATCGCGCTTGGCTGCTTTGTTTACAAGCTTTAGATTATGTGCGTGTTCTCCAACATAATCTGGTGGAGCCGATCTTGCCCATTGAGAAAATTCCAGAAACAAAAAATCTCTTGATCCTCACTGTAGAAAAAATATTCGGCCAAATCCAACGTCTGACCCGTCTGATAGCGCGCGTTTCTTTAACCTTTAGTCGGGATGAAAATATTTTATTTTACATTCTTCAGCAAAAAGAAGAATTTGATCAAATTTACGAAAAGAATTTTGTGAATAAAATTTTCGAAAAAATGTTCCAAAATGGGGTCCCTGAAGCGGGTCAATTTTTGCTCCAAAAATATGGAGAGCGAGGATTCTTTGATCTTCTCCCCCTCATTGCGAGCAAAATCACGGACCTACAAGTCGTTGTTTTAACATGATGGATATTGAAAAACAGTTTGCTGACCTTTTAACTCTCACTCAATTGTATGTGTTTCAAGAGCATCAGCTAAAAGATTGGACACTGGCGGAATCACAGGCTTTTACATATTTTAAAAAGCGGGCACAATCCCAAAAAGAGGCTAAACTTTCCCCAAAAACAGCACCAATCAATCCCTCTTTTACTCCCCTCCCCATTGCAGCGACTACTCCACAGGCCCCTCCTAAAAAAAAACCTTTGTTATCTGCTATTCTTGCAAAAGAAGAAAATAAGACAACTTTAGCTAAAGAATCAGAAGCCTCACCTGCAAAAACTCAGGCAGAATGGCATTTAGAACTTCCGCCAACTCCTACGGCCGATTCTTTTGAGCCATTTCATGCGGCGTTTCAAAAACTTTTTCCTGCGAGAACTCTGACAACACATATTCCCGATGATGCGGAAGCTAGACAGAAAAAAGAGTTATGGAAACTTCCTCAAAGCTCTCCTGCAGTGATTATTCTTTCATTTGGTGAACCCTCTAAGCTGTCTCTTTTTCTGCAAAATTTAGCAAAAGCCATTGAACATCTTGTTCCACAGCCAGTTGAAATACGTTCCGCTTTTTCCATTGAAGCTTTAAATGAGTGGAGCGCTCTTTTTCAATCTCAAGATTTACGCCTTATCATTGCAACAGATGCTGGAATTCAAAGCTGCCCCCAGCTGATCCCTTTTTATCGAGAAACACAAAAGCAATCCCGCCACTATTTAGATCGCATCCCCCTACTTTTATTGTCTGATCTCTCTTTATACTTAAAAGAACCCAAGCTAAAGCTTTCGTTATGGCAAGTCTTGTGTGAAATGTTAAAAAGCTGAAGGCTCCTGTGAAACCCCAAAAATTTACGAAATATGCAGCCGTCATTCTCGATGTTGCCATTGAAAAGACGCTCGATTACGGAATCCCTGAAGATTTAGTTCCAGAAGCTAAAAAAGGGGTCCGGGTTGAAGTTCCTTTGCGTGGCAGCCTACGAAATGGCTACATCATGGAAATCAAAGAAACTGCAGATTATGCAAGAGTATCCCCTATCCAACGCATTTTTCCAGATGTTCAAATTTCGGAAGACCTTTTCGAGCTCGCTTTATGGATCTCTCGCTACTATTTAGCTCCCCTATCGCAGGTTTTCAAAATTCTTGTCCCCTCTAGCATTCGCAAAGACATGCAGCATAAGCAACAGCTATTCGTCATGCGAAAGCAAACTCGTGAGCAATTAAAAGAGGTGTGCGAGACCATCCGCAACAAGCACTCCGCTCAAGCTGCGGTGCTAGATGAGATGCTACTAGTCAAAAAAGGGATTCTACTTTCAGAGCTCTTAGAAAAAACGGGTGGTTCGCGAAGCCCTGTCGATACGTTGGCGGCTAAGGGATACCTTCTTGTCGAACCCGTGCGCATCGATCGCTCCCCTCTGATTGGAGAAGAGTACCTCTTAACAAAACCCAAAATTTTAAGCGCAGAACAACAAGAGGCTTTTACCAAAATCGCGCATTCTCTTGAGGCTGGTATTTTTCAAACGCATCTTTTATACGGAATCACTGGCAGTGGTAAAACGGAAGTCTATTTACAGGCTATTGAAAAAGCCCTGCAGATGCAAAAAAGCGCCATTATGCTTGTTCCAGAAATCTCATTGACTGCCCAAACAATCGAACGTTTTAAAAGCCGTTTTCCCGATAACATCGCCATTTTACACCATCGCTTAAGTCATGGTGAGCGTTTTGATGAATGGCATAAAATCCGACGGGGCGAGGCTCGCATTGTAATTGGAGCACGTTCTGCTGTATTTAGCCCTGTCCCCAACTTGGGCTTAGTGATTGTAGATGAAGAGCACGAGCAGTCGTATAAGCAACAAGAAGAATCTCCTTGCTACCATGCCAGAGACATCGCAGTCATGCGAGGCAAGATCGCTCAGGCTACCGTTCTTTTGGGAAGCGCTACCCCTAGCATCGAAAGTTACTACAATGCAATCAAAGGAAAGTATGTTATCAGTCTTTTAAAAAAAAGAGCCGAATCGTCCTTGCTTCCTTCTGTCACAATTGTCGATATGAAAAGGGAGTTTGAAAAAGCAAAAGGATTTACCAACTTTTCTGAACTCCTTCTAAATGAAATTGAAAAGCGGTTAACTACGGGTGAACAGACAATCCTTTTTCTAAACAGACGTGGCTACCACACCACCCTAACATGCCCAAGCTGTCAAACAGCAATAAAATGCCCACACTGTTCGTTAGCTCTCACGTTTTATTATTCGCGCAATAGCCTCTCCTGCCATTTGTGTGATTTTACCATCTCCCCTCCACCGTCCACGTGCCCCAACTGCAAAAAAGATACTCCCATGAAATTCCAAGGAGTAGGGACAGAATTAATCGAACGCTCTTTGCATGCGATTTTTCCGGATATTCGAACGATCCGGATTGATGCAGATACAACAAAACACAAGGGCAGTCACCAAAAGCTCCTGCGAGACTTTGGCACAGGCAAAGCCGACGTTTTGATCGGGACGCAAATGATCGCCAAGGGTTTGCATTTTTCTGAAGTGACCTTGGTGGGTGTTTTAAATGGCGATGCCTCTTTAAATATTCCCGATTTTCGCTCCTCTGAAATTGCCTTTCAACTGATGACGCAAGTTGCTGGTAGGGCGGGCAGAGGGATCACACAAGGAAAAGTGATCATCCAGACCCATATTCCAGACAATTTCACAATTCAACTGGCTTCTCAACAAAACTATACAGCCTTCTTTGAAGAGGAGATTTCATCACGCGAGTTATTTAATTTCCCCCCCTTTAGTAGTATGGTCAAGCTGAATTTTTCAGGTTCAAATGAAAAAGAAACTCTCGAGTTTTCCCAAATTTTTCGCAGCAAGTTGCAAACGAATCTCCCCGAAATATTCGTTTTAAGCCCTGTCATTCCTTCTGGACACGCAAAAGTAAAAGATCGTTTTCGCTTTCAATTTTTGGTGCGCGGTCCAAGCATCTACGCGGCAAATCAGGCAATTAAAACAACCCTTCAACGTACTTCTATTCCCCATGGGATGAAACTTTTGGTGGATGTAAATCCGCTCACAACCTTCTTTTAAAAAAGTATCTACTGCCTCAATAAAAATGATTGCAATTTTGTCATATAGCCCCTATCACATATGGGTAGGCTGTATCTACGTCGATTACAGCACTAAATGTTGATAATTAGCACCTTTAACTGAGATCACCAGATGTTTAGAATCACTTTTTTATTTTTTTTGATCTTCTCACATCTTTTGTTAGCGGAGCATATGATGATTATTGGAATTGCAGGAGGCACAGGTTCCGGTAAAACACGGCTAGCAAAACAAATTCAAGAAGCTTTTGGAAATCAAGCTTCGCTCATCGAGCAGGATTGCTACTATAAAGACCTCTCAGATTTACCTCTTTCAGAAAGAGCCAAAAAAAACTTTGACCACCCGACCTCGTTAGACTTCGAATTATTGCAAACACATTTGCTGCAATTAAAAGCTTGGCAACCCATCTACAAACCCCATTATGATTTTAAAACACACAGCCGGACCCAGGACACCACCTTGGTTTTTCCAACCAAAATTGTGATTATTGAAGGGATCCTTTTGCTGTCTATTCCAAATATCCGAGAACTTTTGGATTTAAAAATTTACGTGGAAGCAGAAGATGATATACGGATCCTGCGTCGCTTAGAACGCGATATCAAGGAACGTGGAAGAGATTTTACAAGTATCAAAGAGCAGTATTTAAAAACTGTCAAACCGATGCATTCAAAATTTGTCGAACCGATTAAAATTTATGCAGATGTGATTATTCCCAGCCATGGAGATAACTCACAAGCCCTTCAAATGATTATTTCGAGGCTGAAAGACGCTGTCGATATCTCTTTCTAAAAAACGAGGCATCCTAAGATGCCTCGTTTTTTTTAGAGCATATAAGAAAGCGTCCCTAAAACGCTATACGAACGCCATTTAGCCCCATTGAAAGGGGTTGCGCCCTTGCCAAAGATCGAGTAGATGTAATCCATACCATGCCACGTGTTCATGCGTAGAAAATTTCCTTCTAATCCAATTAACCAACCACAATCAAATTGATACTGCGTTCCTAAAGTATAAAACGTCCCTGTGGCATGCGCCTTTTGTCTAAAATCTTTTAAGAAATCCCAGCGTAAATTCCAATGTCCTTGCCCCTTATAATGTGCCCAATGGTATTCAAACGTCCCGTACAAGGTCCAGCTTCCCAAGTAACAAAACAGATCCCCTCCAACCCAGGGTCCATCCCATTTTGCCCGGTAGTTGCTATGTAGATTAGAAATTTTCCCTGGTTCTCCATCAAAATCAATGGTTTGACGTCCATGAAATTGTCTTAAATGGAGTTCGTGATGTGACCATCCGGCTAGTGGAATAATTTTAAGCATTTGGCAAAACCAGGTAGTTTGAAAGCCTATTGCAGCGGATAGATCAAAAACCTCACCTTTACCAGCATCGTTGATTGAACGAGAATATTCTTGCTTTCTTCCACTCTCTAGATAGTCTGAATCTCGATTCTGCCCATGGTAAATCTTCCCATAATCGCCTTTAAAGCGGGCTGTAATTGAACATATAGAAATTTTACCAGTTCCCATAAGATTGTAACTGCATAAATCTTTCCACGTCAGCTCCGATAACACATCTGGATTTCCTCCAGGAGCAGAGATGGACCATCTAAAGCGATCTTCTCGATAGCCCGCACCGATTTTATAATCCAAATCAATCAAAGCGCTTCCATTGGCAAAAAGCATCATTAATGCAATTAATACAACCCAAAATCTACACATAAAATTCCTTTGTTCTATATTCCAATAAATGTGGCATAAAAATTACGCTTTTTCAGAAAAATTTTACAATCAAAATTATTCGATTCGTTTCATTAAATTCCCTTTCAGCCTTCTTTCAGAAGATAAATGAGTCCTTGATTCGAATTCTTCTTTTTCCTTTTTTTTCGAACGCAAAAGTCAGCGCTAAAATAGGGGGCGCAAAAACTGTATTTTTCTCTTTTTTAACGTTTATTCTAATCACGGATATTGCTATTCTGTTTTTGCCAAAGATATGCGAAAGCTGCACTCTTGAAAAAGTGTGTAAAAGGCTAAATAAAAAATTGTTGATTCTTATACGTGGGAAATAGAAAAAGCGCCCAGATTTAACGCCGATCTGTGATGTGCATAGGGCATGTCAAAACAGTATAAGAAAAGACGCAAGGAGAAAAGTAACATTAAAAACTGACAACAGGCTTGAAAAAGTCTAACTATAAAGGGCATTTAATGAAGTGGCTTTGTTTAGTTTTAGTTGCCACGGCTAAAGCAGCGTTGCTTGATGCGCAGGAAGCGATCACATCCACCCCTTGGATATCAGACAGTGAAGAAGGATTCTTTTCTTGTCACCGCTACGAAGAGACTTCAAGTGATAGTTTAGGGCAAGGATTTCCAGATAGTTCTGAGATGACTTCTTTAAGCATCACTGCCAATATTTTGTTAGGAATTGCCCTTGTCTACAATTTTTTATCACGTAAAGTGCTTGCTTTGCCTGATAATTGGCAAAAAGAGCAGGCGACAGAGCAAACCGTCGTTTTAACGCATTCAAAAAATCCCCTCAAGTACCTCTCTCATTATATTAAGACCATCCGACGTGTTTTTGGAATTTGGATTATCCCTCTTATCGCTTCTATTACCTTTCTCTACGATTGGAAAGCAGCTATCAATTTTCTCAATACACGCAATTACACAGAAGCTCTGTTTATTTCGGTTATCATGACCATCGCATCTTCACATCCCATTATGAACCTCGCAGAATCTTTTATTCGGAAAGTCGCTTCTCTCGGGAAAGAATCTCCAGGAGCCTGGTGGGTCTCTCTACTAACGATAGGGCCCATTTTGGGAGCAGTTATCACGGAAGCTGGCGCAATGATTGTGACCTGCTTGTTACTTGCTAAACAATTTTATACACGCCCTGTTAGCCAGAAACTCGCTTATGCCACTCTCGGTTTATTGTTCACACATATTTCTCTGGGAGCGATCATGACAAATTTTTGCACCCCGGTTGACTGGATGCATGCTGAACAGTTAGGTGAAGAAGAAATTCTCACACTTGTTATGTTTAGTTGGAAATCCCTTTTAGCCATTTTTACATCCACCATATGTTATTACCTGTACTTTCGAGATGAATTTGCCGAGTTAGCAAAAAAAGAGCAGCATCGAGTTTCTGAAATTAAAAATTCTGTCCCATGGTGGGTGACAGCAACACATGCCATCGCCTCATTGGAACCATTCTTTGTCTCTATCATCCGACTATCTTTATCTGCATTACATGCTTATTTCTTGTTTTTCATGAAATTACCCACCCCTATCAGACTCGCTTGAAATTGCGCCCTCCCATGTTGGTAGGTTTTTTCTTCTCAGGACTCGTCATTCATGGTGGATTACAAGAATGGTGGATTACCCCCCTACTTGAAAGAGTCGATGCTTTGATGCTGACTGGCGCATCTTATATGTTTGGATCTTTCATTGATGGAGCCACATTAACCTATTTGGCAACCTTGCTCCCGTCCTTAAATGACGCGACAAAATATTCTGTGATTGTTGGAACTCTGGCGGCGGGAGGATTAACTGTCATTGGCCATCCACTGAATTCAGAAAAAGATACCCCACAAAATTCTCACTTTTCCGAAGGGATTTCTCCCAAAAAGCTTTTCTGCGCAGCTTTATTTCCCATGTTCGTGACAGCATCTATCTTCTTTATATTTAGAGTGTAACAAAGCTAGCATTTCCTCAGGCATTTTAAGCCTGAGGAAACTCGCACCTCGTTATCTAAAAATGTGCTGCAAATTAAATGAAAGGCCTGGTCTATAAACAGGAGCCTGTGGGTACACATAGACTTCTTCATAGTATGCATGTGGAAGAACAGCGCTTCCAATGGAGGAAGGATTGACCGGAGATACTTGCACCGGCAAAGGTCGCACTGGCAATACACGAATAGGACGAGCCGCAACAACTCGTCTTTCAACCAACACGGGTTCTGGCTTTGGAGCGACAAAAAGACTTCCTAAATTAATTTGAAGAGAAGTTGATGTCCGGCCTCTCGCCTCGAGCTGGGTAGAACCAATCGCTAAAAGAGTTAAACAAATAGCTAAATATTTTATTATTTTCATGATATCGCACCTACAATATGTAAATTCAAATGGCTGTATGAAAAACTTCCATGCAGCCAAGTGAAATAAATTGTATGCGAAAACACTTATTTTTTAAAGCAATAAATCGTTTAAATTAAGTGAATTAAAGAGTTGAAGAAATTTCATAAATCATAAAGACATTTGCCACAATTTCGACATTTCCCGCTTCTATGGGTGTACTGTCTCCTGCAAAGCTTTTAGTGGATAGTATGTTGTAACGCGGTGTTGGAAAACTTTCACCAGCCGACCCAGAATTCAACTCCAATACACGCACAAGTTTTACACCAGTCGCCTGAGCCAATGTTTGCGCATCCGCCATCGCATTTGCTGCTGCTGTTTGAAGCGCTTCCGCACGGTAAGCACGAACATCCTTCACTGTAAATTGAATGGAATCAATTGAATTGACACCTGCACGATTAGCCGCAGCGATTAAATCCCCCGCTAGCTTCAGTTTTTCTGTCGAGACAGATAAGCTATTTATCACTTCATACCCTTTAATAGTCTGATCAGAATATCTAGGATGAATGTTAAATTGCCCTGTCTTGTATTCATCTTGGGTTAAGCCTACACCCTTTAAAGCTTCAATGACTTTTTGCATTTTTACATTGTTATCTGAAACAGCTTTTTCTGAATTCGCATCCTGCGTCACAACACTGATGCGTACCATCATTTTTTCGGCAGGTTTATGCAGGCGAGCTTCTCCATTAACCATAAGCTTGGCAGGCTCATTTTCTTTGGATATTCCCGTTTGAGCCATTCCAAATGTCAAAAACGCAGCAATAGCATAATTTAAGAATCTCATGATTTTCTCCATGTTTTCTTGGTTTTGTCTCTTTATTGTTTATTAAAAAGTTATTCAAATAACACTTTTTAAACAATTTAGAGATTATTCTGCTATTGTCAGTATACATTCGACTAAGAATTAGAGACAAACCCTAAACGCATTTCTCAATCTATTTAAAATTTCTTTACTTGACCATTTAAAAGATTTATAGTGGAGCACTTTCATGGAGATGAATCTATGCGCGGGTTACTTCATCATTTCATATCTTTTCTCTGTCTATGTTCATTAAGTGGCTGTGGAATTAAGTCAGCGTCCCCCTATGAACCAATGATAGAAAGCATCGAATCACCACCGCAACGCCCCAATCTTTTATTTGCAGAAGAAATGGAAAAAGGGGCTTATAAACTTTTTGTTGATCAATTAGATGCTTCACAACATTACCTCTTGTACGTGCGTGGAAACGTGAATCGTGATACGGATTGCCAAGAGGTTCTCATTCATCCCGATGGAACAGTATCTCTTACGTCTATGCCTGAAAAAAGACTTGTGCTTTCTTTTGAACCCACTCTTTTAGGGGAATCATTTGATGTTTTTTTATTGTCTATGGACAAAACCCTACTAGGCCTCGCCCATTTGATCCCATTTCCTGTAATAAATACGCAGATTGAAGGATATTCAATTCAAGGAGAAATTTTAAACCAAACCGCAGAATGTCTCTTTTTTACAGCTTCCGGCTTTGATCCAGAGGAGGAAGTGTTAATGGCTTCTGGCTTAAATGACGAGGATGGCCATTTAACCAAGTATACTGCCTCAAAAGATGGAATTCTCCGTTTTATCGAAAATCCTGCATATCGAGGCCGCCGAGGTGGAAAAAGAAAACTCCTCATGATAGGTAAAAAACAAAGAATTGAAGCCGAATATTTATGGGGCACAAAACTACTCGATTATTCCCATGCTTTTTTTCAATCTAGAACCAAGTCAGACTCAACATAATAAGGAATTGCTAGCATGCCTGAAGCCACTAATAACTATAAAAAACTCCACGAAATTTCACGCCAGACACGCATTCTGGAAGGGATTGATTCCTTACTGCACTGGGATCAAGAAACCTACATGCCCGAAGATGCAGCTGCAATTCGCGCTGAACAACAAAAAATTATGGCAGGTTTAGTCCACAAAGGAAGAATCGCTAAGCCATTCGTTAATGCCCTGGCAAAGCTCATCGATATCAAAACAGGTAAAGTTCTAGTAAAAGGACTTGGCTCTGCAAAAAATGCGGCTCTAAAAGTATGGCGACGGGAATATTTAAAAGAAACGGCTCTTCCCACTCAATTTGTGGAAGACTTTGCTAAACTGACCTCTCAATCTGTATTGGTCTGGCGCTCTGCTCGACAAGAGAATTCTTTCCGCCGTTTTGCGCCTTATTTGGAAAAAATTATTCAAATGAATCGCAAAAAAGCCGATCTTCTGGGCTATAAAGAACATCCCTATGATGCTTTGTTAGATGCCTATGAACCAGAAATGACCACAAAACGGATAACCCCCATTTTTTCTGATTTAAAACAATTTCTTGTTGGGCTAATCAAAAAGATCCAACAAAAAACGCAAATTGATGACCACTTTCTGTTTGGCAAGTTTTCTGAATCCAAACAAATGGCTTTTAGTCAAAAAATCTTAAAAGGGATGCATTATGACATGCGTCGGGGAAGGCTCGATTTTTCTATCCACCCTTTCTCTTCAGCTGCACACCCCACCGATAGCCGTATTACAACACGCATTCATCCCTCTTCTTTATTAAGTAACGTACGCTCTGTGATGCATGAAGCTGGACATGGACTTTATGAAATGGGACTCCCTATTAACGAATATGGCTCACCTTTGGGCGAACATGCCTCGCTGGGAATCCATGAAAGCCAATCCCGCTGGTGGGAAACGCGCATTGGACAAAGCTTACCTTTTTGGGAACATTATTTTCCGATTCTGCAGAAGGAATTTAAAGAATTTCAAAAGGTGTCATTAAAAGAATTCTACAAAGCTTCCAACAAAGTGGAGCCTACCTTTATTCGCGTAGAAGCTGATGAAGTCACCTACAATTTGCATGTCATTTTACGCTTTGAAATTGAGAAAGCACTCATCGAAGGCTCTCTCCCGATTAAAGAAATCCCTGAGGCATGGAATGCAAAGTTCAAAGAGCTGCTGGGCCTTGTGCCTTCAACAGATGCAGAAGGATGTCTCCAGGATATTCATTGGTCTCTTGGTTCGTTTGGATACTTTCCCACTTACACATTGGGAAATTTATATGCAGCCCAATTTTTTGCAACATTCGAACAAGCATTTCCAAAATGGGAAAAAAGCGTTGCCGAAGGAGAGCTGGAATTCATCAAAGAATGGTTAGAAAAGTCGATTTTCCAATTCGGCAGACAATATTCCAGCTTTGAGCTAGTCGAAAAAGTCAGCGACGCTCCTTTTTCTAGTAAATCCTTTTGCCACTACTTAGAAACCAAGTATAAAGACATTTATCGCTTTTAGATTTCTTCAAAGTTAGAAGGCAATAGAATCAAAGATTCTAAAATCGAGCTTTGGTATAAAGGGCCAAAAACTTGACGAATCATTTGAACAAAGTTTTCATATCCTAGCTCGTCTCTTAAAGACTCAATCGCCCGTATTGTGCTACTCAAACGATTGAAGCGATCAAAGAGCATTTGCCTTTCTCTAATCAATATCGCGGGAGCATGAATGAATAGATCCAATTCATTCATGTCTTCTTCTGACAGCTTAGGCTGTGAAAGTAGTTTCATAAAAGCAAACAGTTTAGCACTTTCTGCGGCACCGACATCTATCCCATCCTTACAAGTAAAACTAAAAGTCTGTGGCTTCACAATTTCAATGATTTTAATCTGCAGGAAAAGTTCAAATATTTCGATAAAATCTAATCGACTTTCCCGTGATAAAACATTTTTATTCGAGAAAAATAAGCGATGGATCGCATCTAAAAGATTGTTCGTAAACTCGGGGAAAAGCGCATTTTTGATTGACGATGGAAAGTAAAACCCTACACCAGAACTTTGCAAGTGCTCTTTAAAATGTTGAATAAAAGCGGAAGCATGGTTGTCATGATGATAAGGGGCTATCTGATGATAAAATTCGGTATCTTTTGGTAGAGTGACGACTGTTAACACAGCAGAAAAGTCAGGATGTCTTTGTAATTCCTCAATCGCATTGGATCGCGCATGTTCCTTCCAAGAGGTTTTATCCTGTAGATTGAATAACAGATGTCCTTTCTGTTGATTATTTTCGTTGTCTAAGTAAGTATAAGAACGCAAAAAAGCCTTAAATTCATCCACGACCGATGCTTTATTGATCACCTCTTGATAAGTGGGAGTTGGTATGCGCGTGTTTACGCAGCGCATATTATCAAAATACACGGTGTATAGAAGTGTGGGAATATTCCCCTGATGCAAAGGATCAAACGAATGATAGCCATCCTCTTCTAAGTTTTCCAAAACTTGAACTAACGGACCGTGTGTATGGGTTTTGAAAACTTTGCTCAAGGCATTGTAATCTTTAGTTAATTGGTTATAAATCTCTGTATGCACATGATTGTTTGTTCCTTTACCACGCTGATTAGCGAGCTCACGAGCTTCAATAATCAAATTTTTTAAAGAGGGCATAAATCCATGAATCGCTTTCACACTTGAAAAAAAGCTGCGGCATAAAAATTGAGCCGTCTCTAGTAATAGGCCTCCCATTTTGTCAAACTCGCCAGGAGGATAGGCAATCAGTTTTTGAAACTCACGGGAATGTAAAGCATGCGATAAATACATTTGAAAGTCTTTAAAATAGCCAACACAACTTTTGGTGGGAGAATTCCGCAAAAGATGGGCGGATTGACCGCACAAAATAAGCGCCATAAATGCTTTTCTTAGGGTTGATATGAGTTCATTATCACGCTGTTCTGCACTTTCTCGGTAAAATAAGTCAAGCCGCGATCCAAACGAGCGCAAGATATTCCGTGCGGCACTATGTACAAAAAGATCAAAGTGGAAGCGCATGTCTGCCAATAGATCATTGCTAACTTTTTCCCCGAAATAATCGCCAAAATCACACAGAAGCTTCACATTCCGGATTAAACGAGGACTAAAAAAACGCGAACCATCTTCTTTTCTTAAAAAGAATAATTCATATTCGGTATCTTTCTTGACCGATTCCAGATCCACAAAGATATGTTTCGTTTTTTGGCCTAATCGACGTTCACTAGAGGGCTTTTCCTCTTTCAAAATATGACGTTTAGCTAAACCTAAGATCCATTTTCCTAGCAATCCATTGTCAATTTTGCGTGCGATATGTGTGAGATAAAATTCTTCAAGATCTTTATATTCTTTGGTTTCTGTTACACTTTCTTTAATCTTTCGGTTAAATAGATGGGTGAACTTATCAAGTTTTTTAGCTGCTTCTCCAACTAAGACCATTAAAGATTTGATTTCTTCAACGGCTTTTTCATCCGTCACATATCTGTAATCAGTTTGATAGAAGTTATGCAAATAGTTTAAAACCACTTTAAAAATGTCTTTCACCATGGAAATTGTTTGATCTGCGTTTTCAGGATGCAGCCAATGAACTGTCTTTAGGGTAATGGGCTGATTTTGAAAAATAAAATCATGTTTTTGCGTGATCCCGATTTCGCGATCGACTTCCAAATCCGCAATGTGTGAAAGTGTCTCTACTGCTTCTATAATGGACAAGCCACCATTTTCGCGCCTTTCGTATGTACTCATTCAAACACCTCTTTATATGCTTTCATTAAAAAAGTATTTAAAGCCTTAATACCATTATCACATTTTTTAAAAATTACTTAAACATTACCAGCCAACTTTATTAAATTATTTACTTTGACTATTTATTTGTTTTTTGATAGTTTTCGCCGATTTACTTTTTAAAGTTTTAAATCATTACAATTAATTAAAATTAATTGTATAATCCTAATAAATGCAACAAATGATAAGGAGGTCCCAATGAATCCTCTTAGTTTAAATCAGGAAGTGCAACAAACAGTCATAGATTCCCCTAAACAGCCTATCTCATCGGATCTCCCTGAGAAACATGTCGAACCTCAGGTGATGTCCTCGCATCAAATGATTAATTTTATCTGCGACAAATTCTTGGAAAGACAAACCATAAATAAGCAAATATCTGAAGCAGAGAATGAGCTAGATGACATTCCTGATCAAAAAAGTGAGGTTGCGAAGAAATTAAAAAGCAAAATCCGGGAATTAGAAAAGAAAGACGAACATCTAGAACAAGCCATGAAAGAATCAGAAGAACAACTCAAATCCCAATTCATAGAAGGTCGAGAGCTCCCCGTCACCCTAAGTCGTATGAATCTAGCTATGAGCGATTCTCAAATTAAATATTTTAAAGGTATTTTAACGAGTAAAATAGGTCTGTGGAAGGCTTTTGAAAGCAGAGCAAAAGACACGATAGAAGAACATAAAGCCACAATTCTTGAACAATTTGGCAATGGCTCTAAGAATTCTGCCGATGTCAAATTTGATCTAAAAGTCCTGGGTGGCGATGACCACAACAATGGCCAATCCCCCCTCCTGGTTACTTTTACGTTTCCAGATAAATCGCCCCTAAAGGTTGTTTATAAACCCAGAAGTGCACAGACAGATGCCGCTATTCTAGATCTATTTGCCAAACTCAATAGTCTGCATCCCGACCTCAAATCCCATGGAGATCTTCCACAATATAAAATTCAGGATATCGATGGAGGGAAGGGTAGTATTTGGGAATTCATTGAAGGACAACCACTCCATACAGAAGCTTCGAGTACTATTAACAAAATACAAGACCAAGATGTTAGGATTAGAGCTGAAGAAAATCTGATCCGACTCGAGCAAATATGCAGTCGTGCAGGGATAACAGATCTCCATATGGAAAATGTTTTACTAACGCGCGATGGACAATGGGTTCCCATAGACCTTGAGGTAGTAGAACCTGGACATGCCACAGGTCTCTTGAGTTCTCAGGCATCTAAGGATCCAAAATTTTCACCAGAATTGAAACAGGATGAGATCATGCTGATCGACAAATTCCTTGATCAGCAGGAAAAACGTGTTTCACGCTATGTAATTGTAGCTACAGCAAGCTTTATTCAGGCAAGCACGGATCCTTCGACAATCGAGCCCATGGCACAAGAAGTTTTGGAAACTTTATCCAAAAACAATGAATTTAAACTTACTGTGGATCCAAAGCAGTTTATTAAACAGTTTAGTGCCTGTATGGAAAAAGGTGATGTCCCCTTTTTCACAAAAAATAGTGACGCGATTTGTTTTGGGCACTTTGCTGAAGAAAACATCATCGCCATAAGAAAACCAAATAAATGATGAGGTGTTGTCATGAGCAACCCATCAAACAGCGCAATGCTATACAATAGCAGCCTAGAGTTTTTAATGATTGGACGGACAATTAAAGAAACGACCACTGAAAACATCAAGAAAAAAGCACTTCAAATGGCTTCTTCCTGTCATTTTCAAGTATCGAGTATTTCAAGATTAGCGCGCCAATTAGCTAGCGAAGCGAGTAAAAATTTTGAATACCAATTGCGAGCCGAGTTTGAGGCCCACTCTTTCTCAAATTATCACCTGCTCGAGATCAAACTCTCTCAATATATTGAGAGTGGCCGTCAATTTTTCTTTTCAGAGGTCTATGGCGATCTTAGAAAGCTCATGCTTGAAGAAGCAAACAAAAAAAACACACATCTCGCCATGAAAGTTTAGTGCCTGTCCCTTAAAGGACAAGCACTGCTAGAAGGACGCGTATTTTTTAAAAGGCCATCTATTGCCTCTTGTAGGGCTGCCTTATAACCTTTATAACCATTTTGAAAGTCTTCGGGTGTCAATGAATAAGAAACATCAGGTGTGACGCCTAAATTTTCAATCGGAGTCCCGTCTGTATGTCTCTCTAAAAGAGATGCTGTATAAGAATAGCCTGCTATTCCAAGCCTATTCGGATGACCGCCCCCGAGAACTGTGCCTCCAGCTCCAGCCGTTCGTGTACCAAAGATAAGAGCTCTTTGATTGTCTTGCAAAATGCAAGGAAAACTATCCCCACAGGAAATATCAAATTCGTTGACTAACACAACCATGGGCTTATCATAAGTGACAAATGGACTTGGCGCAATCGTATTCACAAGAAGATGCACGGGAGAAGTGACATATTTACCTTCTTCCCATTCACTTAAAACAAATTGAAAATACTGAATCACCGATTGCACTAACTCAAAAGAGACAGCATAACCATGCAAGCTAGGCCCGCAGACGTCTATCGCTTCTTCGTCATTTGTAATTTCTTTCAACGTATCTAATGTTTCTAATGCCTCCATCACTTCTTCTTGCGTAATGGCCATTTTATATTTGGGCAATTCAAGGGGTTGATCAGTTAAAAGACTCAATAATCCATATGAGTAAAAAACAGATCCCCCTGGATTGTTAACCTGATCGACCACTAAAGCTTGAGTACGAGGGTTAAAATAGTCAATCAATTTCGCAAATTCCACCACTTCATCATCCGTTCCATCATATGTCGCAATTCTGATATATCCAATTCTTTGTCGGCTAGGAGTTTCACAAATATAAGCATGGAAAGGACTATCTGGAGGGGATTGCCAAACGATGGATCCTAAAGGAGGGACAAAACTTTTGCGCGCCCCTAAATTATGGACATCTTCCACCACGCGGCTTTCCGGCTGGTTGAATTTGGCATACAAAGGGGTTAGCATCATTTTTTTATAATAGGGACGTTGAAAAAAAGGTTGTTTCTCAGAAATCCCACGTGCCACTAAAGAAGGCAAAGGAATTTCTTTTACTTGCTCTGGATGATATGTCCATGTTAAGACATACGATTTTTGCTCGCCTGTTTTTTTATGAATGAGGTCGACTTCCACATTGCCTTGAGGAACATCTTCTGCAAACATTCCTGCGCGTAAGGTTAAAGAACGTTCAGCAAATCTTTGATCCGTTTTTTCATTATGTCGATCATGCTCTGATCTGCGAAGATTTTGAACGAATTCATGGATATCTTGCCCGTCAAATGCGATGACCTCATCTCCGATAGACCAATCCAGACACTCTTCGGGAAGTTTTTCCTCATTGATCCATGTGATAAAATAGCGCCCCTCTGCGCCTTGCAAATGAAATGGTAAAGAAGCCATTTCTGTTGAATAAAACGAGACATTCACATGGTAGTCAGCGGCCGAAGTAAAAAGTTTATTCAAGATTTTATGGTAATCTTTCAATGTTGGAGAAGAAAGGGATGTGATTTCCGCTTCGGCATTATCAAATTGTTGGTTAAGATTCCACCCAAATTGAAGCAATTTCCAATCCGCAGGAACGTATTTGATCTGGAAATTTTTCCGAATAAAATGGAGATCTTCAACCATTTCCTGACGCAAAAGTGAATCTGAGGCCAAAAGTGCATGACAACTAAAAAAAACAACAACTAAATATAGATTAATAACGTATTTAATATTCATATGACCTGAGTATGATTAGACAACTTTCCCATATCGAAAGAGGTCTATTGATAAAAATAGAGCAAACCTTAAAAATAAATAAGTATATAAAACGTTTTTTGTTTCTGTCAATGTTACAACGCTTTTTTTCGAAAAATATTTTACACTTACTGAGGAATGGTAACGATGACAAACTTTTTTCTGCAGCAATTGCTTGAAAATCCTGATAGCCTTCCACACCATGGAATTTGCCTTCCCATTTTCTCTTTACACTCCAAAAACAGCGGTGGCATTGGAGAATACACAGATCTTTTACCTCTCATTGGATGGTGTAAAAGTCTAGGATTTAACATCATTCAGTTACTTCCCATTAACGATACGGGATTAGAAACCAGCCCATATAGCGCGTTATCCGCATTTGCTTTAAATCCTCTGCATTTGGGACTCAAACAACTCCCTTTTTTCCACGATTTCCCCAAATTGATTCCATTGCTTTCTAAGCTGCAGGCTTTCAATCAAAATCAACGAATTCCGTACAAAGAAATTCATGAACATCGGAATGTTTTTTTGCGACAATACTTTCAGCTTGCCGGCCCCACTCTTCTAGAAGCAGCCGAGTTCCTTGAATTTAGAAAACAAAATCCTTGGGTGGACAAGTATGCCTTATTTAAAGCTTTAAAAATCCAAAGAAACTGGGAATCCTGGGATTTATGGCCTGAAAAACTCCGTTTCCCGACAGAAGAATATCTCAGCGAACTGCTTGTAGACATGCAGGATGAAATTTCCTATCACGTTCTTTTGCAATTTCTTTGTTTTGCCCAAATGGAAACTGTCAAAAAAGAAGCTGAAGCTCAAGGTCTCTTTTTAAAAGGAGATATTCCCATTTTAATTAACTCGCAAAGCGCGGACGTGTGGTTAAATCGATCCCTTTTCTATACACATTTGACAGCGGGAGCTCCACCGGATCAGTATAGTGACGTGGGACAAAATTGGGGCTTTCCTCTCTATAACTGGGATAAAAATGCCGAGACGGACTACGCGTGGTGGAAAAAACGTTTAGAAATTGCCTCCCATTTTTATCACTTTTATCGAATCGATCACGTGGTCGGATTTTATCGCATATGGGGTATCCCTTTTAATGTTCCTGCTAAAGAAGGAAAATTTTTTCCTGAAGATCGCTCCACCTGGATTCCTCATGGGGAAAAAATTCTTCAAATGATGTTAGATAATTGCCCCATGTTGCCAATTGGAGAGGATCTTGGTATGATTCCTCCCGAAGTGCGTGTGAACCTTCGCAAACTAGGTATATGCGGGACTAAAGTGATGCGCTGGGAAAGGATGTGGAATGAAGATCGTCGTTTTATTAAATACCAAGATTATATTTTGGAAAGCTTAACGACCATCTCTACACATGACTCTGAAACGCTTCAATTATGGTGGCGAAATAATCCTGCCGAAGCGCAGGACTTTTGCAATTTTAAAGGATGGGCTTATGAGCCAATCCTTTCACCTGCTCGCCATCAAGAAATTTTGAATGATAGTCATCATACGCATAGTGTTTTTCACATCAATCTCCTTCAGGAATATTTGGCCGTTATCCCAGGCTTAACATGGCCTGACTTAGAGGATGAGCGAATCAATATCCCGGGGGTTGTGTTGGACAGGAATTGGAGCTATCGTTTCAAACCTAGCGTGGAAGAATTGATTCAACATGCAGAGCTCACCCATCTCATGAAAACTTTAACGGCTTAGAACGATGACACGCATTTTTTTATTTTTAGCATTATTTTGCTTAAGCTTATGCATGGCGGCATCCCCCCTCAAAATCCGCGCCTTGTTTCGCAGCTTGGATCCGAAGTCAATTACCCAGCATTTAGCTTTGTATGAACTCTACCCCGATTCAGTCGAAGGGCAACTCGCACTAAAAAAAGCGTGGGAGCTTTTAGAGGGATCTCCCCATTCTTCCACGCCAGCTCCTCTCTCATCTATCGATCCCTCCATCATTCATGCGCTTATCGGACTCGTCAATAAGCAAGCGGATGAAACGGCCCCTCAACTATCTCTGCAAGAACTTCAACTCATAGACAGGCTAGCCTCCAAGCTGCCCAATCGCAAACTCAAAGGCTTTTACGCAACGACCGAAGCGGAAGTGTTGAATCTTCCCACAGAAGAAGTTGATTTGGCAAACGGACTTTTTTTGTCTCATTTAGAAGATGAAAACAAAGATTCAGGGAAAGTCTATCAAGCGATGATGGATCTCATGGCACTCCAAATCCTTGCTAAATTACCACCTAACGCAACACCTCTACAAAAAATTTCAGCTATTAATGCCTTCATTTTTTTCGATATGGGCTTTCGCTTTCCTCCTCACTCTTCCTATGCTAAAGATATTGACCTTTACACATTCCTTCCCTCTGTTTTGGATTCCCGACGCGGGGTCTGCTTAGGCGTTTCCCTTCTTTATATTTGTTTAGCTCAAAGACTATCTTTGCCCATCGAAATGGTCACTCCTCCCGGCCATATTTACGTGCGCTATAATGATGGCCAAAATAAGCTCAATATTGAAACAACAGCCAGAGGCATTCATATGCCTTGCGAAGAATATCTAGGAATCGATACGCGCGCTCTTCAGGAAAGAACAGTCAAAGAAGTAATCGGCTTAGCCCACTTTAACCAAGCGGCGGCCTATCTCAGACAAAATCAATATGAGAAAACGCTAATTTGTTACCAAAAAGCGCAACCGTATTTGCCGCATGATATGCTTCTAAAAGAATTAACGGGCTATACGCACCTTTTCCTAGGTAATTTTGATGAGGGGAAACAACTTCTAGAGGAAGTTAAAGATCATCTCCCGGACCATGCCGTGACAAAAGAAAATATGGCCGAAGACTATTTAAATGGGGCTGCGGATGTTGAAGGGATTAAGACCATTTTTATAGAAATTGATGAATCTAGAGATTCTCTTCTCAAGAAAAAAGAAGCTTTAGAAAAAATTGTGGAAAAATACCCTAAATTTCGCGCAGGCATTTTTAGCCTTGCTTCTACCCATCTTCAATTGCACCGCAGTCGCGAAGCTCTTTATTGGCTAAATGTTTACCATTCCCTTCACCCGAATGATCCAACTGTTGAATATTACTTAACAGTGTTGTGTATGGAGAGGTGCGAAGCAAATCAAGCTTGGGAACACCTTTTACGAGCAGAAAAAATGACAGAAGCAAGAGCCCACTTTCCTCGCGCCCTAAAAGAAGTCCGACAAGCTTTAAATCAACGGTGTCCTATTTAAAGGTTTCGTATGAAAATTTACACAAAAACAGGAGACAAAGGAGAAACATCCTTATCTTCTGGAGAACGCGTCCCCAAAAATCATCCCCTCATTGAAGCAATAGGAAATGTCGATGAGTGCAATTCTGCCATCGGAATGGCACTTTCGTTTATCCCTAAAAATCAGAAATTCAAAGACTTAAAGGCACGACTCTTCCATATTCAACACACGTTATTTGAACTTGGTGCTCTTTTAGCCTCACCCCAAGATGAGCTCCCTGAGCTTGGAACAACCCTCCTAGAAGAATGGATTGATCAGATGGATGAAAAGCTCCCACCCTTGCATCATTTTATTCTTCCCAACGGTCATTCGGCTTCAACTTCTCTTCAACTGGCTCGCGCAATTTGCCGGAGAGCTGAAAGAGTCCTAACTGACGCTATTCAAAAAAATAACGCTTCTAAAGAAAGCTTAGTTTATTTGAATCGCCTTTCCGACTTTTTGTTCGTTGCGGCCCGTTTAGTCAATTTTATATCTGATAACCCCGAGACGATTTGGTTATCAAAATTAAAAAAACAACAACAAATTAAATAATTAAATTACACATTTTTAACAATTGCAAAACAAAAACGTCCGCATTATAATACAGATATTATACTGTTGAAAAGGATGTTTTTTATGACCCATTTATATGTCGTTTCATTTAATAATGATCTGGATGAACAAAGAAAAATTTTTGTCAATTCAGATAAAAAACTCTCCCTTCTTGAAATCACATCTATAAAAAATAATTCGGAAATCATTCAAAATTTATTTAATGGAGCGGCCGAAGATAAGAAAATCTTGACTCTAGAATGGCAAAATCTACGCGTTAAATTACTTTCTGAAGAGGGAGCAGCTTCCGCTATTTCTCCTATTTCCGTCACAGAAATTGCAATTGGAGGTATGAAGAGACTCCGCGGACCTGCATTTAGTACAAAACTTCAACACATGCTTGAGCTAAAACCAGCTCGTATCCCTCTAGTAAAATTTGTTTGGAAATTGATGCTAGCGCCTTTGATCGCCATTCATCGCTTTATGCATAAAAATCGAGACGCGGTTCTTCAAAATTTAAGGGATCTTGATCAATCTTTCAGTTACGATTCTGCTAATCAGTATTTAAAAGATTATGAAGAACACCTGAACTTTTTACATTCCAAGGCAAATAGTTCCGAAGCTCTTGCACTTCACCTGAAAAGCATGCAGGAAGCAAGTCAGGTTCTTCGTCTGGCCCTTTTAGACTCTTCAAATAATACTCTCATTGAGGCATCCAAATTTCTTGCCTCACAGGCTTTTAATGCTCTTAAAAAAGATTCACAAGAAAACCAGTCGCTCCTCTCTTTACCTGGTGGATTTTATGAAAATGGAAAATTTCATCCTTTGCTCGCTAGCCTTTATCGAAACGAAAATAAAGAGATTCGACTTGAATTAAACTTTTTAGGGTACCCTCCTAAAAACGATTTACCAAGCACCTATAAGTTTGACGAATTGACAGAAGGACAATTGACAAATATCATTTTCAAATTATCCGCTCTCAGCACAAATGAGAAAGTCGCAGCCCCAACCAAATTGACTCGTCGAGAAAAAATACGACTTAAAGTTTTAAGACAATTTAACGTAGATGAACCTGGCAATGAAGAAAAGGCTCCAAAAGCTCAATTAAAGAAAAATTTCGACCCCACACGTTGGCTGTATGAAGCTATTGCAACTGACGGGGGAATCCCTGTTAAAATCTCAGGATCAAACGATATCACCTCTCGAAATTTAATCTCGATTATTGGAACAGATATCGAACAGTTTTTTCCAGAAGCCCCTGCTCCAGAAAAAGTCGAATTGTTGATTAAATTGGTAGAAGAACATTATGAAAAATATGTAAAAGCAAACCCTTATCTGACCTCTAACCAGCAAGAAAAAGAATTTCAACTGTTAAAATTTAAAATTAAAAAACTTGAAAATCATTTGATGAAACGGGTGAGCAAAGAAGATTACGAGATGCTCAAAAAGAGCTCTGCCTTTGATCTCTTTTTCAAGAAAATAGAACAATTGGAAATTCTTGCTGCAAAACAACAAAAAAAACAGCTCCTTAGTCGCGATTCCTTTATCGATAACCGCTTGGCCAAATCCTCTGGTGAATTTTCTTTTGCCGTTGATGGTCTTTCAAATGTGATGTCTCCAAAATTCGAAATTCAATCAAAAAAAAGCGAAGACCTTCTAGCTGCATACGCACAAGAGCTCACCCACCTACGAGAATCCGTGTCGAACAATGCGGTTACCGAAGCATTAGAACAGCTAACTTCTTTGCAAAAAAAAGCGGATAAATTGATCGACAAGAAAAAGTATTATGAAGCCAAACAATTGAGCATCCAAATCTTGCAAACACTCCCTGTTCCCAATAATTCAGCAGATAATTTTTGGAGGGCTGTTCCTAAAAACAACACAGATACCTTCACACGACAGATTGCGGATATCAACAAACACATCTGGGAATCTGCTTTAAGACTTCAAGAAGAAGCTCCCACACAAGATCAATTGCTCCAAATGTTGAAATCTCAAGTTATTATCTCTGCAATTGGAGGCCTTCGTCTAGATCAACATGATTTATTAAGCATCATTGAACTCCATCCTCATTACCGCTTTGGATGGCTCCCAAGCCATCAAAAAGAGATTTCCGAGATTCAAAAATATCTGCAAGGAATGTTGAAGTGGCCTTGCCGCTATGATTTGTATGACCGTCCCTCACGCAGCCTCTCTTTTAAAAAACAAGAAGATAGAGAGAGTCGCAATATGATCGCAATGGCCCGCGTGCAATGCATGACTTCAAGCCTTTTAAAGCCTGAATATACCTTATACCCTTTCTATGGCAAGGGACAAGTTAACTCAGCGATGGGAGTTAATTATTTGGACTGGCTGGTCAAGGAAGCTGTCAATAAAGGAGCAAAAACGCCCCGTGAAAAAAGCGAAATGATCAAAGCAATTAAGTATCAAGACATCCAAAAACGCCTTGCTGCGATGGGACGGCTTGATGTTGAGTACGGAGATTTTGTTACAGAAACACCTTGTGTTAAAATCATTGATCACTCGTTTAGAGGAGACGCCCTCTGTTTTGCACCAAATATCTGGGGCGGAAGAGCTTACGGACTTAAGCAGTATGAAAAGAAATATCACTTTTACAACGACCAATCAAATACACGTCCACAAGCAGGAGCCTTTTTAGGGGAGGAAACCTACTTAGCTCGAAAAGATGAACAAAAAATTTCTCGCTCCAAAGCCTTAGGTCATCATGCAGACAAAGACAATACGTTAACTCAACAAAAAGGGCATACAGAACCAACACTTTTAGCCGCAAATTTGCAGAGAGATCCGATTGGACAAGTTTCTCAAACAGCGCAATTTACTATCGATACAGCTCAAGTAGCTTCAAAAGAAGGTATTTCCTACCAAAGCGTCTACGAACTTTTGAACTTAATCCGAACCCAAAGCTACCTTCTTTCTCATTCAGAATTTCAACGAACGATTCTTTTAAATCTTGTTCGCCCTGGATTCCTCATGCAAGGGATTCAAAAAAACCCTCTATTTTTTGAAATCTTAGCTGAAGACCTTCACAAGCTTATCGAAGAAAAAATCCAGGCAGATAATGTCGCGCCTTTTTTAATTCTTCTTGGAGATACCATCGCAGAGCATGCAAAACAGCTGGAAGATGACAATATGGATTCTCTTATTGAATCTCTCCCTCGTTTTGATTCATCCATTCAAATTGGAGACATCGAAAAAACGGGTGAGGAGTGGCTATTTGAAAATTTAAAAAACGCTGAAAAAAGTTTAGCAACGACTTCCCTTGCATTGATTTACTCGGCTTATAAAAAACCTCTTGATAGATATTCTGCAGATGACTTAGCTCATATCGTGCATGCAGCCACCATTTTTGAAACTACAGGTAACACTGTCGGAATTCCCCAATTCAATGTGGAAGCAAAAAAATGGATTCAAGAAAAACTTATCCCCTATTTGCAAGATACATGTGAGCAAGACAAAACTTTTGTCAGTCCTTTTTTCGACCAGTGGATCCGGTTAGCCAAAAATGATCCTGCTTATTCTAGTACAGGTTGGGAGATGAAAAAAAATGTATTTTCCAATGCAGATTTTGAGATTGATCTTCAAAATTTACATATTAGGCCTAAAGCAAAAGGGATCATGTTTGAAGGACAGCAGATTCCTCTCCCTCATGCCCTCGCACGTTTTACAAGCGATTTATTCGGAACAGATCCGATTAAAACAACGCTTCGTAAAGGGGGCACTCCTTTTGAAAACTATTATGACTTCTCCTTTCAAAATGAAAACTTCAGCATTTATCACAATCAGGCATCGGGAGAAATTCATATCTATCGAGAACTCCCCGTTCGCCCACAATACCCCCATGGGAAAAAGGAATGGTTTCAATATCTGCCACAAAAGCAACCTGAAGATTTTAACAAGTTGTCCGCCATTGAGCACATGGTTATCAAGAATGGTCTATGGATTAACACGAAAACCCCTCAAAAGGGATATGTATACGCACATGCACCTCAAGATGGAATTAAAGAAAGTGGCTATGAGATCCAACTAGACAAAAACGGAAAAATCTTACAAGCCAAAGATCCTATTTCCAAGCTTTTCATTGTCTTAGATAAGCGTCAAATCATGCGAGAAGCCGTTTCATTTGCCAATCCGGAAACAACCTTATTTTTAGCAAAATCCCCAAATCAAAGAGCTTCCGAAATACGATTTTTAGATAGCGACACCTCTCTACAACGCAAAGGAAGAGGTAAATGGGTGTACCACAACGAAAAACTTGGGGAAGGCAATCACTGGTTGACAGACCTTTCCGATGAACAACTGCTATTGCGTGAAAGAAGTGGAGCAAAAGCCTTTTTAGATTGCTTTGAAGGGATGCAGGACAAATTTATTTTGCCCGTTTCCAATGGTAAAACACATACATTTATCATTCATCCCTATCCGATTGTACGCCATAAAGGAGTCGCAAAAATAGAATTCGATTATGAGAAGAGCATTTTGCCTCCGCATGCGCCCCCTTTAACGATCACTTTTGACTCACAAGGTAAACAAGAGGGAAATCCCTCAGCATTTCTCTACCTGGCTTATTACTTCGCCCATATTAAAAATTATCGGATGGCAGAGCACTATTTAAATTTAGCCAAAAAAGCTGCAAGTACTTCCGCATCAGAAGTCCGCGTTTTAGAAAATCTAGAGGGATTGTTTGATCTGGAAGCGATTCAATCATTACGAGGAACTGCGTTTCAATTAAAAGCTCAGCTCGCCATTAAGCATGTGAAAACGCATCAGCTGAGTCAAACCCTCTATACACCTGCAAATTCTGGAGAATTTTTAGCCAATCTCCAACATATTGGGAAACTTTATAAGATTTATCAAAAAAGAGCCCACGATTTAAAAGAAGGGGCTTTGACTGCTGAAGAACTATATGAAATCAAACACTACGTACACATGTCGATGATTGAATATATAGAGAAATATGAGGCATCGCTGGAATCCAAAGAAGAAACTTTGGATGTAAAATTTTCTGAATTTGCTTATTTCACCTCCCAAAAAGCTTCTTCATCTTCTGATATTCTAACGTTCCTTTTGATGACTAATTTAGATAAAAAGTTTTCTGTGGATGAATTGATCACAAAAAAATCTGCCAATGCAGAATTTATGATCCGCCATTTCATCCATTTCATGTTCGCTATTCTAGAGGCAAAAAAAGCGAATCAGCCGGATGTTGTTCAAAAGATACAGCTATTCTTAAATGCCCCGAAAAATTGGGAAGTACACGATTCTAAAGAAAGTGAAGAGAACCTTATAATGGCAAAATTTGCCCATGAATATCTCAAACTACTATGTTTAAAAGAAACCCCATTTGGTATGGACACGGATGAAATGCGCAGCATGCTAAAAACTAGCCGAAAAAAGCTTCCTTTTTTTGCAAGAAACCTAGGCATTATTTCCGCCATATTTGATGTCCAAACAGATAAACTTCAACGCATTCAAGAATTAAAAAAAAGTTTTACAGATCATTTAAAATTGCTTGTTGGTGATGCGAGGATCCCTCTAGATACTCAAGGAACACACAGTAAGGTTAATGAAGGAGAGATGATGACCTCATTAGCCGCTATTTTGGCTGTTCTTGATGACAAGGTTAATAGTGGAGAAACAAACAATTTTAGTCCCTTAGAGTTAAATCAGATACGTCGCATGATTGAATCCGGAAATTACGATAAGCATAAAGCACATAAAATTGTGAGTTTATTGAGGGAATCCGAAGCCCACCAGTTTTCAGTTTTAGATTTTCGTAGCGAAGCCCAAAACATGCTGCAAATTCAAAAACTTGAAGAAGAAATCAAAGCTCGAGAGCCCTCTCAAATACTTCATATCGCACCTTTTCAAGCTTCCGATCTCTCTCTCGGATTCGATAAGATCCGCAACGAATTGCCAAGTCTTCACGCCCCTCAAGATGCAACATTACAAAAACGCTTAGATGCTTTAAATCAAAAAGTTGCGCGCTTAGAAACGTATTTTCAAGATGAGGAAGGAATCAAAAAGACTCTCTCAGAAGAAAATAAACAGCTCAGAATAGGCTTGCAAATAGCTAAAGAAAAATTGCAGGGAGAGATCAACCGTAAAACAGAATTTAGCAAAAATGAGATTCAAAACTTAAAAAAATGGCTAACTAAACAAGCCGCTGCTATGTATTCCGAAGATGTCACATTGCGCACGCAACTTCTTAATGAGATCAAGCATACATCACCCGATACGGCTCTTCCGAGCTCAATTCAAAGAATGGTTGAACAGCCCGAAATTTACACGGACTACGACTTGTTCAACGAAATTCTGCGTCTATATAAAAAACCATGCCAAGAAGAAGGTTTAGCTGCTTTTGATGCCAAAATAACAGAATACTTATTTAAATATACAGCTTACTTACAGGTGAAGAAGGCTCAAGGATTGCTTTCGGTAAAAAAACCAAGCTCTTCCGAAGCCGGAAAAGCCCTGCAAATGTTACACGCAGCTTTTAATGAAAAACGTTACGAAGAAGCTGGCATTCAAGATGGCTTGATCCCACGTGTATGTCTAGTTGCAGAAGCGCGGGACGGGTTTATTTACCGCCCTGCCCAATTACTCGCGATCAAAGCCTTTGCTGAAAATCCCAATCAATGGGCATCTCTCATCATGGGTATCGGAAAAACATCGGTCATTTCCCCCTCTGTTGTACAAATACTTGCTGAGCTCGGCTATTTTGTTGTGAGTACAGTCCCAGAAACACTTTTAAAAGGAAATAGACAATCGGCAGACAAAGCTAGCCGTGCCTTATTTGATCAAGCTAACTTAGAGTTTTCGGTGCCTTTATCCGAAAATCTTTCTCATAGCTTATTAGCCGAAAAGTACTTACAACTCTTGAAAGTCGTCAAAGAAAACGGCTATGTCGTCACTTCTGTCGAAGAAATTTGCACACTTCACAATTTAATGATTCAGCTTGAAGAACAAAAAAGAGAGCTAAGCGAAAACCCCTGGCAAAACCGAGTGCAGATTTTAGTCGTACAGAAAAAATTGCACTATATCAAGAAAATGAGTCGTCTTATCCATGGAGAGGCTCACGAGTTAAAGATCAAAACACAATTCTTTGGTGACGAAGTCGATACTACACATGACATTTCACATGAAGTCAATTTAGCAACAGGAGCTGTATCTCCCCCCAATATCATTGTCAGAAAAGTCGCCCGTTCGATTTGTGAGTTGATTTTGAATTCAGCTTCTGATTCAAAGCTTCATCCTTTAAAACAGGCTTTATTCCAAGACTCGCAATCTGTTCTTGTGAAACATGAAATGGATAATTTCATGAAAGAAGCCGCCATTTTACTCCAGCAAGATCCGAAATTTTTGGAATATCTATCGCCAGAGCAAGCCACTATCGTCCAAAGCATTCCTTTGGAAGAATGGACTAACTACATAACAGGTAGCTCAAGCATAAGGCCTGAAGCTTTAAATGAGTGGAATGAGGATGACGATAGCTTAAAATATTTAGCTGCTGCTAAGCAAATGCTCTCTCAAACATTTAAACAAATGTTAGCGATGAAGTCGGGTAATGATTTTGGACTTTCCGATTACAACGGCTTTTTAAATGTTCCTAAAGTCATGAAAAATGAAACTCCAGGTATGCGATTTGGGGATGAATTTGATCTAGTTGTCTCCCAATACTTAGGATATTTAGAATACTTGCCTGTAAAAAGCTTAACAGATAAATCAGAAGTCTTTTTGACAGAAGCACTCAAAACCTACCAAAATAAATATCCCACTCTGTACAAGAAGCTAATTGAAGATTACGTATCTTCTCAAACGGGTAAAACAGATGTGGAACGTTTATCATTGCTTCAATATTTAAAGTCCCCCGAAGCGTGGTCTCATCGCTTTAACTTATTAGATGAGATCATTTTCGATGGCGGATATATCACCCGTTTTGATCAACAGATCAGCACGAATGTTCAAGATATGTTCCACGGAAAAAGTTTTGGAGGAGTTACTGGAACGCTGGATCCGTATACCCTTCCTTATATTTCAGATGAGATTCAGTTTAACGAAAAAAAGGACACAGAAAAAGTTTCAACACGTGAAGTAGAAGCAGAAACCTTGTTACGGATGACCCTTAATCTTGAACAAGGAATTGATACTCCGGTCTCCATTTACGACGATCAGAAACCACTAGAACATCTTCTTCAATATGTTTTAAACAGCAAAACAACCAAAGGTTTTGTCAATAACAGCGGAGCTTCAAGTGAAGGTCTCGATATGCTTGCATGGATTGAAACGATTCGACAAGCCCGAGAAGGAGCTTCCCATTCTTACTATTTTCGTCATCCTCAGTTAGGCACACCTTTCATTTGGCCGAAAGATGCTCGAGAACCTGTCGCTTATAAAGGTCAAACACTGTCGGAAGATTACGTTTGCTTGTACGGACCCAATGATACTCGCGGTGTCGACCAGCCGATTGGCAAAGGAGATGTACACTTCTTCATAGGCGCAACAACACCTCTACAAGAGTTAATGCAAACACTCTACAGAGCACGTCGGATTGGGGATGACCACAAGATCATTCTACATATTCCTAAAACATGGGCGGATCAATTAAAACCACAAAATGGAAAAACTGTGACTTATGGAGATGTGGCTCGTTACATTGTCAGCAGAACCGCGGATTCTAAAGAAGGGATCAATGAAAGTGCTCAGCTAGAAAAAATCACAGGACAGCTGAAGGCTGTTGTCTCTCGTTACTTGCGCCAGACAAACCCTCAATTCGATAAGCTAGAATTTTGGGATGAGAACAACTTACCTCAATTTGCCCAATATGTGGTGGGTGAAGTGAATATTTTTAATGAAGTTCGTAATTTGTATATCAAAAACAAGCAGATCTATTTCCAAGCTATGTATGAGCCACTTGAAAAAATAACGGGAACTGCCAAAATCCTGAACGCATTTGATGATTTAGCAAGTGCCATCAATACTTTAATTGATAAATTGCCGGAGGGTGTTGAACTCGAAGGAAAAACAGATTTAATTGAAGATTTGAAACAATTAAAAATAGATGCGGAAACTCAAAAAGCAAATCTCCTTCGAAAGCTGACAGATCACGAACGTTTTTTACCTGAGCAAACTTCAAAATCTAATATGGGTTCCAAAGGAGTCAAAGAACAAGTCAAAGAGCTTCAGCAAGAAAAAATGAAAGCAAAAGAAGTGGAAGAAGAGGAGCCTGCAAATCGCCGTAAAATCCCTCCTGGTCAAAAAAGAAATTACATCCCTTTAAATGTGGATGCTTTGTTTCAATCCTCACGCTTTTCAATTGAACAAGATCCCGAAATACTCAATGCTCCATTTGATCATTTACAAATTTCGCGTGAAGCACAAGAGATAATGAAAAAAATGGATGTTCATAAGGGCGATCCTTTACTTTATTTAGCTGTTGCAAAAAATGACAGTGGAAAACCAGTCTACACAATGATTAGTAAACAGGATTATCATCAAACAATTTTCCCTGCCCTACGAGAAGGTCATGTAGATGAGGAATTGCACATTTTTAGTGTGAATACAAATGGATTTAGTCAAATCGATGGGACTTCCAAATTTACAGGCAAATTGCCATCTACATTGATGGCCTTCAAATGTTACTTAGGAATCAAAGAATACCCATCTGATGATTTAAAAGAATTACAACATTGGGTTCAATCGCTCTCTGAAAGGCGTCGAGAAGAGTTGAATGCCTTTTTAAAATTAAAGGGAACTCAGACTCTCTACGACCTCATACAAGAGCTGGGTTAAGCTTACTGAAACAATACCCCGGAAACTTTCTCGACTTCCTGTATGGTTGTTTTGAATTGATGAAGGGGTATTTCTTTGGCAATTTGTTGGTTAGGCAGTACATAGGCCTCTGTCTGCATTCTTCCCGCACTTGTTTCCTTGGCAATCACTTTGAAAAAATGAGTCGGCACTGCAACATTATTGGGTCCAATCACTTGATATTTGACGTATTTTTTCCCATTTTCTTCCACTTGCGGCAAAAATAAGGGCCCTGTAAGGACGTGTACAGATTTGCAACTTTTTGTTAAATCCCTCACATATTTTTCCATCTTTACCCAATATCCGCGATTAAATTGTGCAACTTGAGGACTCATATTCGACAAATAAAAAGTATCCCGCATGGCCTCAACACTGACGCGATGATCTGCTGCGGGAGCGAGATGTCCCCGATCAAATCCCGATCCTTTGAAGTCTTCTAATGTATTTTGAAAAATTTTTGGAATACGTGGATCTTCCTGAAACGGAAAATGATCGCGACTAACCTTTCCTTTTAAACAGTCAGATGTCAAACATTCGTATACCCACTGCGCATTGCGTGTTCTTCCATCGTACTCTAAAGTATAGCCTGGACGCTCAATTGTGATGGCTCCTCGCGGAGAAAAAACGGTAGCAAAAGATTTAGGATTATTCATTGAAGCTTCTAATGAGACATTAGCGATAGAAGATTGAGGATCCTCAAATTGAATTCCTGTCAAAAATCCCAACATAAAGGCCACACTTGCGACCATAAAAAATGTTCCGTATTTACGCATCATTGTCAATTTTGTCTTTTTTTCTGAATATTTCATTCTCGCTCTCAATTTTTTATTTACAAACACTTTTTCACATATCCTTGAAAGTCATAGAATAACAAAAATAGCCTCTAATGACAATAAAGACGGGGAAAACAAAAATCATACACCTGCATAAAAAAAGATTTCTTTTGCTTGCCTTATTTTAAATGATCATTTAGCCTTCTTGGAAGTTTTAACCTTCACGACTACGTGAAAAGATAGCCTGATCATTTTTTATGAGATATTTAACAGGAGTTTAGTTATGTGCAATCCTTACGATCCGTCATCAACAATAAGCCAAGGATTTGACTTTCCAGATACGGACTACCCCTTTCATGACTGCTTTGCATCCTTTGCAAAATCAAAAGCTAATACAAGCAAACCAAAAGAAGAAGATACTAAAGTTCAAAAAGTTGCAGAAGCTTCTTTTGAACTCAGAAATAGCACTGGATCCGTTAATACACCCAAATCTAAGGGTTCTATTTTTTCAAAGTCTTATGGATCTATCCCTAGCAACCCTAATTCCTTTGTTAACAATTCTAATTCTTCTAATAGTCCTAATCACCGTATTTCAGTTACGGTCGTTGACTAATAATCTAGTTGAATACCACTGTAAGGTGGTATTCAATCAATCCATATTTTTTTTATTATTTAGCTAATCCTCTTCGAGAAGGACATTTAATATGACGGCTTCCCGCTTTTAGTTCTTTTCAATACACTAAAATTAGATTTTAATTTTAGATGCAAAATACCTTCACAAGATGGGACTCAATTTTACTTTAATCTGTTTTTCCAGTGGTATATGATGATGATAGAATAATTCATCTAAGAGGGCTTGTGTTATGCTAATTCAATATGGCTTTTCCCCAGAACCCCTTTCCCCTTTAATTTTTCACCCGGAGAAATCACCCCATCCCTTCACAACGATGCATTTAGGTTCCTCTCCTCAGTACTCTGTTTTTCAAGGAGAACAGTTGACCAGATTACAAAAAATTATTCTGGAGAATCGCGTAACTATTGCTTTGAATCTTCCCGACAAGACATTTAGACATTTAAAACAAGAAGAGATCTCCTCTTTTGAACATGTCGAATTTCCTTATTTTCTTTTTGCTCTTCCTCATCGCAACTGGCTTCCCACCATTCTGAATTCTTACAATGCCTTTGCTTACATCATTAAGGAATATAAGTTAACTCATTGTATCATTCCACACATACAAGTAGTTAGCCTTGCTCTGCTAGACCCTCTAGAAGATTCTTTTTTGATGATTGCGGAAAAGCCTATGGAGCTGACATTTGATCCAATTTCTTCCCAACAAAAAATCGAGAATATTTACGCCAATTTTTCTCATTCTCCCACCTTAAAACAGAAATGGCACACGATTTTTAATCAAATGGCTGAATTTTTATGTCATTTTCCCTATTTACATGTTGACTGGCACCATCTTGGGCTTACTGAGGAGGGATTTGTTTTTCTAGATTTTAGGCAAGCTCCTCCTAATGACCCTCAAAGCTATATCTTTGCGCTTTTGGATCTACTTAAGCTGGCACACTTAGATTTTATGGCAAGTATTTGTCAAATCGCAAAAACATATGATTTTTATCTTCCTAGAGATCAAATCAATCTATTGAAATTAGAAAACCAATTGCTCTCTAAAATTCGTTTGAAAGTAAGTAAACTTCATCAAAAGAACAAGATTGATTTTGCTCAAGAAATTGATGAGCATCAATTTTTGAAAGGCTCGCTCAAGAGAATTATTATTGAAAATTTTAATCATGCGCTTCGCAAAAAGCATGCTTCTTCAATCTATCAAAAAATTTCCTTGTTAGATGAACGTACACTTTCCTGGTTTCCTTTTTTGGCTGGAATCCCGATCGAAGAAGAAGGCAATCTAAACACGGCTTTAGATGAGCTCTGTGAAGCTGATATTTTATATGCCCTATTTAAAAAAAATGAGGGGAAATTTGATGCTCATTATCTCCTTTTTTTCTAGACGAAAGAGTCAATCCTTCATTTGACAATTACCCTGTTCTGCTATATTCTATTTTGTTTTAACCAAAGCCCTTACTATGAAAAAGATAGCAATTCTTGGATCAACAGGCTCAATCGGAACCACAACGTTGCAAGTGGTGAGACATTTAAAAGATGCGTTTCGAATAACGGCTCTCGCCGCTCACTCCAATATCGATCTTCTCGAGCAACAAGCCAATGAATTTTCCCCTGAGTTAATTGCTGTTTATGACAAAGCTAAAGCAAGTGAATTGCAAAAAAGGCTTCCCCATATTTCTGTTTTAGGAGGCTTAGAAGGGTTAAATGCAGTGGCTTCCCACCACGAAACACAGCAAGTCGTTTCTGCAATTTCTGGCACATTAGGGCTCACCCCGACGATTTCTGCAATTCAAGCGGGCAAAGATGTCGCATTGGCAAATAAAGAAGCTCTCGTTTCTGGTGGCGCTCTGGTAATGGCATTAGCTAAAGAAAAAGGATGTCAACTACTGCCTGTTGACAGCGAACATAGCGCTCTTTTTCAATGTCTAAATGGGGAAAATCCGTCAACGATTAATCGATTAATTTTAACGGCTTCAGGCGGACCTTTTCGGGATTGGGATTTAGATCGTTTAAAGCAAATCAAGGTTGAAGAAGCATTAAAACACCCCAACTTTTCGATGGGCGCAAAAATTACAATCGACTCTTCGACTTTAATGAATAAAGGATTGGAAGTCATCGAAGCCTATTGGCTTTTCGGTGTTCAACCAGAAAAAATCGAAGTTTTAGTTCACCCACAGCAAATTGTTCACAGTATGGTTGAATTCAAGGATGGAGCAATCATGGCACAAATGGGAGAACCAAGCATGATCGTACCGATTCAATATGCCTTGACTTATCCGAACAGAATCGACAGTCCTTTGCATCCTATTGATTTAAAAAAACTGCGCCTTTTAGAATTTACTGCTCCCAACTATGACTCCTTTCGTTGCCTTAAATTGGCATTCGAAGCTCTACGTCACGGGGGAAGTTTAGCTTGCTACATGAATGCAGCGAATGAAGTCTTAGTCCATCGTTTTTTAAAGCGACAAATTGGGTGGATGGAGATTTCTCAAAAACTTGAACATTTAATGCTTGGTCACACGACACAAACACTTCGCTCTCTGGATGATGTTTTACATATTGACGCTGAAGCTAGACAGCATGCGAGTTATGCTTAAATGTCTTGCTTGGCAAATGATCTTTTTTTAGACTTTTAGATTAGCAGTTTACCTGCCGTTATGGCATAATGATTTTGTTAAAATATTACAAAACCTAAAATCAATTCTGCTTTATCTTGAGGCCATTTAGGCCTTAAACCAGAATAACCATAAGGTAAATACTCCCATGATTTTTAGCTTGATGTATACATTGTTAGCACTCCTTGGTTTAAGCTTTTTAATTTTCATCCATGAACTTGGCCATTATTTTATGGCACGTCGTGTAGGTATGCGCGTGGAAGTTTTTTCCATTGGATTTGGCAAACCGATTTTCTCATGGGAAAAAGAGGGTGTCAGATGGCAGATTGGCTGGTTATTGCTAGGCGGTTATGTCAAAATTGCAGGGACAGAAAGCGAAGATGGACAAGATCCTCATGACATTCCAGATGGCTTTTTTGGTAAAAGTCCATGGGATCGAATCAAAGTTGCCTTCATGGGACCGTTCGCGAATTTGGCTCTAGCTTTTCTGATATTTTCTACGATTTGGTTCTCGGGCGGTAGAGATAAAAATTTTGGAGATTTCACAGGTAAAATCGGCTGGCTAGATCCTCACTCCACTCTTTATGAACAAGGGATACGTCCAGGTGACGAAATCACAGCTTATAATCACTACCCTTTTGAAGGTGCCAAAGATCACTTACAAGCACCTATGACAGGGTCTTCACAAATTATTGTTTCTGGAAATAAAGTTAACTATGCGACAGGAGAAAAAACCCCTTTTGAAAGCATCGTTAAAGTTTATCCCCATCCACAATCGCTGCAAAAAGATATCGTTACTGCAGGAATTTTAAATTCAGCCAACTATATCGTTTACGATAAACTTCCTGATGGAAACGAAAATCCTTTACCTGAAGGCTCCCCCATCCAAAATAGTGGCATCCAATACGGAGATCGTATTCTTTGGGCAAATGGTGAACTCGTTTTCTCCTTGCAAGAACTTTACTATATTTTGAATAGTCAACGTCCCCTTCTTTCTGTTGAAAGAGCCGGGAAAGTGATCCAGCTGCGCGTACCTCGTGTGCTCGTACATGAGTTACGTCCCGATGCCGATTTCCGAGAAGAGCTGAATGATTGGAAATTCGCAGCTGGCTTGCAATCCTCTAAAATGGAAGACTTATATACAATTCCTTATAATTTAACTTATAATGGAATCGTTGAAAACTCTGTACGCTTCATTGACAGAGATGCTCAACAAGAAGCATTTCCTGCCCATTCCTTCTCAGAAAGGGATCTCCCTTTGCAAAAAGGCGATAAAATTATTGCTGTAAATGGAACTCCTATTACACATGCTTATCAACTCTTGAAGTTATTACAAACGGATCAGGTGAATTTGATCGTCCAACGACTTCCACATCCGACTGAAACAACAAGCTGGGCAAATGCCGATAAAGAATTTGACCAACAAATTCCTTGGAAAGATCTGCAAGTAATTGTCAGCCATATTGGGACACAGAACCCACTTAAGCAAAGCGGATCTTTGGTACTCCTCAACCCCATTACTCCTAAAACACGCTTGGAATTTGCAACTACGCCTGAAAAACAAGCTAAAGTTGCTAGTGAGATCTTAGCGAAGAAAAAAGAGTTAGAGATGATCGAAGATCCAGAAAAGCGTGCGCACGCTTTAGGATTATTCGAAAAACAGGAAAAACAACTCTTAATTGGATTGCCTGGTGTTCAAGACCGCAAAGTTATTTATAACCCGACTCCAACTGAGCTGTTTTATAACGTCTTTGATGAGATTTGGAGAACATTAACTGCCTTATTTACGGGATCGCTCAACCCTAAATGGATCAGTGGACCAATTGGCATTGTTCAAGTTGTGCACTATAACTGGATGATTGGCATTAAAGAAGCGTTATTCTGGTTGGGAGCGATTAGCTTAAATCTCGGTATCCTGAACCTTTTACCTATTCCAATCTTAGATGGAGGAACCATTGCTCTTTCTTTTTTTGAAATGGTATCTGGTCGCCGCTTAAGCCCCAAAACAATTGAAAAACTGGTTGTGCCTTTTGCAATTTTATTGATTGGATTCTTCTTATTTCTAACTTACAATGACTTAAGTAGACTTCTAGGCGGAATTTTCGTTTTCTAGTGAAGTTCTTCACAAGGAGAGAGCCCTTCTCTCTCCTTTCTTTTTTTAAAAAATTCGCTTTCCATATGCATTTCTGCTAGACTCCAAAAAAAAGAGAAGGAGTGCAAAAGTGGATCCTATTCGAGTTTTTATAGGGACAGAAGATGCCCAATTTTTACCTACAGAAGTATTA
Source organism: Parachlamydia acanthamoebae (assembly GCF_000875975.1). Classification (NCBI taxonomy): domain Bacteria; kingdom Pseudomonadati; phylum Chlamydiota; class Chlamydiia; order Parachlamydiales; family Parachlamydiaceae; genus Parachlamydia; species Parachlamydia acanthamoebae. The sequence goes on from NZ_BAWW01000003.1 coordinate 264,886, forward strand.
AAACGCAGTATTCTTCACCACACGACCGCTCCGGTTGAATTTCATCTATTAATTGACATCCCCCTAAAACTTAATCGCAAAATGTACACGGGCTTCTCATTTTACCGCTTTGCCATTCCCGAAGCATGCGGATATCAGGGCAGAGCGATTTATCTCGATGCCGATATGGTGATGGTTGGGGATATTTCAGAATTATACAACCTGCCCATGCAAGGAAAAGGCGCCCTGGCACGTCCTTGTCCGCCCAATGCATGGTATACAAGCGCAATGCTTTTAGATTGTGAGCAACTGAAACATTGGAATCTTTCTAAATGGGAAACTTTAATTAATGCTGGAATCGCGTCTTACAAAGAGGCGCTATGGGGAGAACCCGGAAGTTTAACACACAAAGATTTTGGCCTCTTGCCAGAGTATTGGAACCATTTAGATACCTTCGACAACACAACAAAAAATATTCACTATACAAATGTCCCCAGACAACCCTGGAAAACTCCCGGTCACCCTTTTGCAAAGATATTCTTAAAGCAACTGAAAGAAGCCATAGAGACTGGAGAAATTTCCAAAGAAATCATTCAAAAAGAAATTGATGCAGGTCATATCTATCCAAATATCCTTCAAGATACAATGTCCGTAAATTCTTAAACTTTTAAGATTTTTGGTGGATAAAATTTTTTATTGCATAAATATTTTATTTGTCTTTGGTGTAATATGCCATAATCCACTAACATTGCCTCCATGCTAGTGTCTTAACCCATCAAATACAAAGGAGGCAACATGGCAACCCCATTGTCAAATGTCACAGAATTTTTAAGGCTCCCACCCAATCAGTTTTATGTTAAACGGAAAAAAAATGGATCTTGGAAATGGGAAAATCCACACAAAGTTTCCATGAAATGGTCTTTATTTCAATATTTTCATAATCCTTTCGACAAAGTAGCAAAATATGCAAAAGAAGACTTTAAGAATGCTTGTATCGCATACATTAAAGAAAATCCCGATAAAGAAATAGAGATTCAAAAACAATACGCCCTGCTTGCTCGTGCCATAAAAAGCTCTCTCACTCCATTCAAAAATCCATTTAGAAGAAAGCTAACAATCAAAGTTCGTTATCGCGTTTTAACAAATGATATCGATGAAATAAAGTTTCGAAATCTTGAGATAGCCATTCATTACACGCCTTTTTCCACACTCAGGAAGATCTATCGCAAAGTTAGAAAAGTCCTCCCCCCCTTTGTGATCCCAGAATCTAAACACTCCCGATTAACCATCCAGGAACATGTTAAAATGATGGGGAAAGAAGAATTTCAAATCTTATGTCCAAAAATCAATCCTCTGAAGATCTATCGAGCAGGTTATCGGGATGGTTTGCGAGAAGGGGCTGAACATGCAAGTTCAAGTTCCGAAGACGAAAATATCACTGAATTTTTCATTGAACAGGAAAAAAGTAAGTCACGGAAGGAAGAGAAGGAAAATGCATCGATCGCTTGTACAAGCTGGCCTTTCTTTCAGCTGTGGTCTTTTCCCTCTTTTCAAAACCCGAGTAAGCGTAATGCCGAAGAAAATCCCTATAACGAAAATGATATTCAGAAACAATACACTTCACTTTCTCACTTTTTAAAGTTCTCTCATGCTTTCACTCAAAAGGCTCCCCGAAAAAGTTTGACGGTAAAAGTCCGGTATCGCTGTTTAACAAATCATATCGATGAGATAAAATTTCGAAGCCTCGAATTAGCTATCCTTTATACCCCGCTCTCCCCAATCAGCAAAATAGATAGAAAGATTAAGGAGAAACTTCCAGCTTTTGTCGTTCCAGAACCTAAAAAAAGTATCTCTTACACGGCGGAAATGACAATCCAAAAATATGTGGAAAAGGTTAAAAAAGATAAACTTCAAATATCTTTTCACAAGATCAATCCACTAAAAATTTACCAAGCTGGCTTTAAGGATGGTTTTCGAGAAGGATCTTACAGTACCACTTCTGAATTTGAAGAAATTGAGTCAGATGACGATTTTTAAGCGACTTTAAGCATGTTGGTTCATTAGCTCTCCGAACCGTTTTAAGACTTGTGAATGGTCGTTTTTATCCAAATCCACTTCGATCAGATAAAATGTTCCTCTTGCAAATACAGCGGTTTGGAGTGCTTGGTTTAATTCCTCTTCAGTTGTAACACGTACTCCTTTTCCTCCTTCTAAAACCTGTGGAATCGCCACATAATTCCAGTCGTGGACATCATTATAAGAGCCCTCAATAATGGGCCTTTCGGTCCCATAACCATGATTATTTAATACAATCACAATCGGATCCAATCCATATCGAACGGCAGTAGATAACTCCATGGCTGACATTTGAAAAGCACCATCTCCAACTAAAACAATCGGTCTTTGCCTTGGATTAGCTAATTGAGCTCCTATTGCCGCAGGAACAGCAAAACTTAAAGAGGCAAAATGAGCGCAGGCCATATAAGCATTTTGATGCAAAATAAGCTCCGCACTTCCAAATAAGCTATCTCCGATATCGGAAATGACCAAATGCTCAGAGGTTAAATGGGTTTGAAGGCAATCAAAAAGGCGATCGACTGTCAATCTTTGATGATTTGCCACAAATGCCTTAGGAGCCCGCTTGGCATTAGAAGGATAGTTTTGATCGAATGTTTTTTGCAGCTCGATCTTTTTCAAAAGGCCAACAAAGTCTTTGAGAAGTACTTCAGAATAATAGTGATGATTTACCTGTACTTCATGGTTAATTACAATAATCTGATTTTTTTGATGGAATTTAGCTGTGAAAATGCCCGTGTCCAAATCATTTAAAAGAACGCCTAAGCGTAAAAGACAATCTGCAGAATTGACGTAGTTTTGAACTTCTGAATGGCTCATCCCTCCTAAATAGACACCGAGGAAATGGGAATCCCATTCGTCTATCGCAGCTTTTCCTAACAAAGTAGAGACTATCGGGATGGAAAATTTTTGGGCAAATTCCAAAACGGCATCAGCTAATCCATAACGCAAAACTTCGTGCCCTACCCAGATCACCGGGCGTTCACTTTTTTGTAAAATCTGCGTCACATCTTCAATGGCTTCTTGCAATGCAAAGGGATCACTGGCCGAATCTAACATAAAAGCCAAGCGCCCACCTTCCATTTCAGCATCCACCTGATCTCGTGGTATCTCGATGTATACAGGCTTTTTATGGACTAAACAGGCGGTCAAGACGCGGTCTATTTCGCTTGCAAAAAGACAAGGCTCGTTCAAAACAGTTTGAGCAATGGTAATATTTCTAAAAATATCTAGTTGTGTTGTCTCCAAATGTTTATGGAGACTTTTATTAAATAAGTGATGTAAGCGAATTTCTTTTTCCAATTCTGCCAACCCAGCCGCTCCGGAGATCACCACCAGTGGAGAGTTTTCTACATAAGCCTGAGAAAGAGCATTCACAATATTAATGCCCACTCCATAAGTAATACATGCCACACCTAAACCTTTGATTCGTGCGTAGGCATCTGCCATATAACCTGCCGTATTTTCACGCGTGGCATTAATAAATTGAATGGTGGGATATTTTTCGATGACTTTGTCAAAACGGAGAATATAGTCTCCTGGGATTCCAAAAATGTGTTGAACACCTTTTTGGTATAATTGCTCTAACAAATAGATCCCAACAGTTTTTTTCATTCTGACCCTCTCTCTAAATTCTATCATGCAAAAATTTTAGCTTAGCATAGAGTGAATTTTGGTTGAAAAGAAGAAGAGTGATTAGGTAATATAACACCTTCTCTATGGACTGATAGCTCAGCGGATAGAGCACCCGCCTTCTAAGCGGGTGGTCGTAGGTTCGAATCCTACTCAGTCCGTCCTTTTCATCATCCTCAATCAGCATAACAAAAAATTCCTTAGCAAACCTTTGAAATTTCACCCATTGCCAACAAGCGAAATTGTGTTTCCGGGACATGAAATTTTTCTTTGGCATGCTGCAGGGCAGCGACCGGATCCAAATATCCCTCATCTGAAAGCTGAAAAGTCCCGTAGTGAATTCCGATGGTTAAGGGCTCTCCTAAATCCTTAAAAGCTTGTACACTTTCCTCTGGATCCATGTGGCCATAACACATGAACCATCTTGGTTCATAAGCCCCTATAGGCAAAAATGCGAGACGAAACGGCCCAAATTTTTCTTTGGTTTTCCGAAAAATTTCCTTACAATAGCCAGAATCACCGGGAAAATAGATATTTCCGTTAGGAGTTTGAATAACAAAAGCTCCCCACAGTGCTTTGTCACGATCAAAAATGCCTCTTGCGGACCAGTGTTGTACGGGCTCGAGATAGAGTGATATCTGATCATTAAAAGATCGACACTCCCCCCAATCCAAGGTCTTTACCTGAATTTCAGGATGCTTTTGATGGATAACTGCATCATTTCCTAAAGGAGTTAGAATCATGGGACAATCTCTGTCCCAAAGTTTTTTTAATGTTTTCAAATCTAAATGATCGTAATGATTGTGACTAACCAAAACGAGATCAATTTTGGGTAAAGAAGCAAATGGGATGCCCGGATCGCAAACTCTTTTAATTCCTAGCCACTCATAAGGCCCAATTTTTTCAGACCAAACGGGATCAGTTAAAATGTTCATTCCTTCTGTTTGAATCAATACCGTTGAATGCCCAATAAAAGTAATAAATACATCTGCAGTCGTCACTTGGACGCGAGGTGTTTCAAAAGAAGAAACATGTACGTAGGCTGGCCACTCTTTCGGTCGTGAATCCCACTTCCACTTCAAGAAAGAAAAAAACGAATTCGGCCTAACTTGCCAGGGATTATAGAAGATTTTCCCTGTAAAATGATCACTTTTTGGACCCTGGTAATAGCTTCTTTTGAAGTAAAAACAGAAAATCGCTAATATACATAAACTACAAAAAATGAATAACATAATATTAAACCCTACGACTTACATTTTAATCATAACGTTTTCTGCATTTTAGCCCCTTGTGTAATTCCGGCATTCCTGATTTAATGCAGATTTTGTTGTAAAAGAGAAAAATTATGGATTCCAGCCCCACCCTTCTAGGAGAGCATATTCCCTCTTCCGGACAATTTTCTACTATTTCCGAAGTCATGAAGACATTTCGGAATGCTCAATTTCAGTCAAAGCCCTATCATGAGCAGCTTTTAAGCATTTCTCAAAATCTATATGAATTAATCAAAGCAGCTCCTCACGAATCTTTTTTGCTTAGTGAAGTCATTGACTTTATCGCTCAGATCAATCAATTAAATTTCCTTAGACACCCTTACAGGCTGATGCAATTTGAATTTTGGCTTAATCAGCTTTCAGAAATATCCTATGAAGAAAATTTAGAGATACGTGCAAAAATTGTCGGAAAATATTTGCCAAGAGATGAATACCAGGTTTTCTTTCCAATTGGAATGGGCAAAACTTACGAAGGAACCCATTTTGTCTCTGCTCACCATTCGCCAGATATAGATACTATGATCGCTTCTTTTTGGGGTTGGATCGATGCTTTCGCTGCTCGTGTGGGAGATGCTCTCCATATTTGGAGCCTACCGGGAGGGCCTCCAGATTCTCCTGTCACCCAACTTTTTCAACGACTTCTTGGCAAGGAAGTATTTTCAGTGACCTGCCGCACTTCTGATCGGCTGACTTTAGCGGGAATGGATATGGTAACCCGCAAAAATATGATTCAAAAATCCCCAGATGCCTTAGTTTCTTCATTTAGCCACAGTAGCTCAGGGAACGCTGTTTTGTTGGTTGATCAAAATAATTATTTGGGAGATTGGAGAGCTGACGACGTTGAAGAAATCCAGCAGGTTCTCATTTTTTTCACTTCCTGCCTACGCTGGTTTGAAAACAAACTTTATTACTTGCTTGTTTCCCTTTTTGCTGAAGAAAATATTCAACAAAAAGATATTCCCGTGCTTGTTAATAAAATTTTTACACACCTCATTGAAGAAGCAGAACCCGCCAAAGAATTAAATGAAAAACAAAATCTTGAACTTAATCAATTCCTGATTCATATAATTGGCGTAAAAAAAGGGATAAAGGGAACTTTTGAAGAATTATTAAATGCTTTAAAAGATTTAAATTTAACGGACTTTTACGATTTTTATCATCGCTTTTTGGCTCTTGAACAATCTGATTTATTTGGATCTTCAGGACATATTGATGAAAACCGCACCAAGATTTTTAAGTATCTGCAAACTTTATTTCAAGAGATGCCAAACGGAATTCAGCGCGTTTATAATTATTGCAACCGACTAGATATTGTGATGCAAATTAAGCATCTTGTTTTTAACAAAATACCTCACACCATTTCTCTACAAACAGATGTTGAAAATATTCGGGCTAAAATACAGGATTACGATTATCTTTCAGTCGTCATCCCTGATCAAACTGGAAACGTTTTTCCTGTGGGTGTGGTCTGGGCAAAAGATATCCGAAAAACATTTTTAGGAACGGTAACTTTTAGAGATTTCTGCAATCTCGAAGAAGTTCATATGGCTTCCTATTTGAACGTGATCAGTGTCGTCGACCATCACAAATCCTCGCTAAAAACCTCTTCAACTCCCATGGTGTTGATCGGTGATACGCAATCTTGTAATGTCTTAGTTGCCGAGCAAACTTTCCACATTAACAATAAATATAGCCTTGGGAATCGCACTGGAACGGAAATCCAAGAGGAAATACACACACTTTATATAGACGCTCCTTCTCCTCTTAACAATCGTTTACTCAAACGCTTGCTAGATAGACGCATTGCTTCCCAAACAAAAGGATCTTATTATATTCATCCACAACGGGAATTTATTGAATATTTTTGCTTTTTACACGCGATCTTTGATGATACCGACCTTTTAACAAAGGTATCCGCGAGAGATGTGGAATGTGTAGCTTCTCTTCTTAACAAAATGAAATCGTTGGTAGAAAAAAAAGAGGTGGAAATCATCTATTTAGAAGATATTCCACGCGATAAATCTTTTGCTCAAAAAGCAGCTAAAAGAATTCTGCAAAATACTGATACTCATTCAGTTTACAAGAAAATTTACGCTCTAAAAGAAGAAGAAATAGAGGCAAGCCTCCATCTTTGCATGAAAGGCCAAATGACAAATCTATTTGCGGATACTAAAGAACAGAATGGATGTTGTCGCGTTGGACAAACAAAGATTTTTCGATCTAATTATCCATCATTTGCAAATGTTGCAAGCATTTTACAAAAATACTGGATCGATACTGCGACACAAGTAAACCAACAATTTCCACAAATCGATTTGCATTTACACATGATCAGCACTATTCCAAGTGCTGATGAAGTTTTCTGTGGAAAAGTAGACCCACCTTCTCATCAAGATGAAATATGGTTTTGGGTCCCCGATCGCCAGGAAGCGTATGATCATCTCATTCGCTTTTTAACGGCATTTCAATCTACTCCTGTAATTGTAGACAATCAATTAAACCTAGAAATTCAAGGGTCACAAGCAGCGCAACTTCAGCTTATTTTCTCAAATCACTTTAGCCAGGTTCCTCTTGTCCACACACATGAAAATCAAGAACAAACTTTCGCAATTTTAAGGTTTAGAGCGGGATCTATAAATTCCCGCAAGGCTATGATTTCACCTTACCTGCCTCGTTTACTCACGTAACAAGTCACCCGGCTTTGTTGCCAAAAGACAATTTTATTCTGCCGGCTTGCCGTTTTCTTCTAGGATTTCCAAGTTAACGCGAATCCCATTACGACTTGCGACAGACATTAATAAGGTACGAATCGCATTGATTGTTTTTCCTTTTTTCCCGATAATTTTTCCGATATCGGATTTTTCAACCGAAAGTTCGATAATTAGAGTTTGAGTTCCTCCAATTTCATTAATTTTAACCTTATCTGGGTGATCCACAAGGTTTTTGACAATGTATGCCACAAATTCTTTCATAATTCGATCCTCATTCAAGTGTGAATAGGTTAATAAAAGTTTTTCGGTATATCCTGACAATCAGTTTGCTGGTCTGTCAGTATATGCACACAATCTTTTAAGTGTTCATATCTTATCGAGCAGGTTGTTATTATCTTTTTACATTAAGATAAACGACTAATCAATTCTTCCCTACAAATAGAGACATCAACTAATCCCCACTCCCTAATTACAAGATTAACTGATTATTTCGTTATTAATCTACAGAAAAAATTAGCAAAACAATTGCCTTCTTAAGCCAAAAATTTAACCTCCTAACTAGTTTTATATTAAAGGGATATAATCTTAGAATTTACTATCCTTCAAGAATTAAAGTTACAGGACCATCATTAATTAGTGAAACTTCCATTTGCGCTCCAAACTTTCCTTCTTGAATTGTGCCTAATATTTCTTTAATTTCTTTCGAAAATTTTTCATAAATAGGTAACGCATGTGAAGCTGGAGCCGCTTCAAAAAAATCAGGACGTCTTCCATTCATACAGTTTCCATACAATGTAAACTGACTGACAAGTAGAAGCTCTTTTCTTGTTTCCAAGAGAGAATGGTTCATTTTGCCATCTGCATCTTCAAAAATACGCAAATCAGCCAACTTCCGACTCAAGCGTGTTGTTTGCTCTGGGCGATCTTGACGATGAATTCCAATTAAAACTAAGCACCCCGCTCCAATTTGTCCAATAGTCGCTTGGCTAACACTGACAGATGCCTGCCTAACTCGCTGAACGACTAACCGCATTTTTCAGTCCTTTCCAGCATCGCTTTTTTTCTCAAACATTCTTCCATATCCGCTGGTAGAGGGGCTTCGACCTCAATTTTCTGCTGAGTAATCGGATGAATGAACGCGAGTTTTCGCGCATGAAGCATCTGTCGTTCGGCCCGATAGCGCATATTCACTTGCTTACTACCATAAATTGAATCCCCCAAAATGGGATGCCCTTTATGTTTTAAATGCACGCGAATTTGGTGAGTTCTTCCTGTAGAAAGAATCAATTTAGCCAGACAAATTTCATTCCCAACTTCTAAAGTTTCACAAAACGTTAGTGCCTCTTTCCCATCTTCACGCACAGTCATTTGTTTTCGATGAACGGGGTGTCGACCGATTGGCCAATTGAGCTCGCAATTTCCTGGATTTCCTAAACAAATCGCCCAATATTCTTTATAAACCTGCCGCGCGGCAAATAATTCCATTAACTTTTGTTGGACGGAGAGAGTTTTTGCTGCGACAAGTACTCCTGAGGTTTCTTTATCTAATCGATGAACAATTCCAGGACGTATAGAATCTACTGAAGCATCCGACAAAGAATAGCCACAATGGTAAAGCAAAGCATTCACAAAAGTCCCTGTCCAATTACCTGGAGCGGGATGCACAACCATCCCAACGGGTTTATTGATAATGAGCAGATGCTCATCTTCATATAAAATATTTAAGGGAATCTGCTCTGGAATTAAATCTATTTCAGGCGCTGCTGCAAAAAATAACTCGACATCATCGCCCACATTAGGCTTAAAGCGCTTTTTTACTGGTTCGCCATTTAAGAGGACAAGCCCCTTTTCTATTAACATTTGAAAATAGGTTCTAGACCCATTACTTTTATAGCGGTCTGCAAGGACTTTATCTAAGCGGATGCCTGCTTCCATTTCTTGAATAATAAAACTTGCGCCGTCTTCAATTTCATCAAACTTCATGAGTGCCTATTCTTCACATTTTTGATGCCAATAATAATAACTTAAATGAAAGAATATTTCATTCATTTTTTGAATAGAATGAAAGGATTTTGCAAAATAAGAGCTAACGAGTGATTGGAAATAAATAAAGAGGAAATTCCCGGCAAGGATAATGGGGATTTATTTTTTTAAGAAGACTATAAATATGTTCTTCTAAAAGCTCTAATTGCGTTAAATCCGTCACACCTTCGATCGATTTTCCCAGATATTTTTTCTTTCGATGGTAAACTTCAGTTAAATAATCGCCTTCTTTTTGGATAAAAATGCGAAGAATTTCGGGATTAATCTCTGATAGACTTTCAGAAAACTGAAAATCAACATGAAAACCCAAGAAAAGATGGGCAGCTAGCATAGACTTACCTCCTCTTTTCTTGTATCGAAGATAGGAATTATCCGCTAGCGCTCTGTGCGTCTCTCATCATTTTTTTCAGACGATCTTGGTGCGCTTTCATCTCATTACAAATGTTCATTGCGATCCCTTGCATCATCGCATTGTAAACTTTTGGCGCTTTCTTTTTAAGATCAGCCAAAGAATTAATGCTGGTGGTGGAAGTATAATTTCCAGTAGTCCCTGTGGCAGTTGTTGAAGTCGTTGAGGATGTGGAGGTAGATGAGCTAGTAGAAGCTACAGGAGTCGCAGCTTGAGGATTAGCTGATTCGGACATAATTCCCCCTTTTGTGGAGACAAAATCTTAAAAAATCAAATCAATAACTAAATCGAGCTATTATATGATCTTCTTTGTTATTATTATATCTCAAAAAATGATTATTTTCAAGGTGTTGCGCGCTCAAAATCTCTTTGTCTATTAGTGATACAATAAACATGCCACATATTGAAGTTGCCCCTAAAATACGACTCTTTGTGGAAGACCAAGGCTCTGGAAAACCTGTGGTTTTTTTACATGGGTGGCCATTTGACCATCAGCTTTTTACCCATCTCATCCCTTTTCTCCCAGGCTGCCGTTTCATTGGGGTGGATTTACGTGGATATGGGAAATCTGACAAGCCAGATGCTTTATATTCCTACGATCTTTTTGCTCGCGACCTCTCTAAAATTCTTGCCTACTTAGACCTTAAAAACGTCTCTTTAGTCGGTTTTTCCATGGGAGGGGCTGTCGCGCTGCACTATGTCCATCGATATGCGACTGAATGCATAAAGAAATTGGTTTTAATCGCTCCTACAGCTCCTTGCTATGTCAAAAAATCTGACTATCCTTATGGTTTTGAAATCTCTTCTCTCGATCGTTTTGACCAAGCTTGCCAAACCAACCACCCTCTTTTGTTACGTCATTTTTTGAATCAGTTTTTTTCCCAAAAAAATCCTCAAACCCAGCAATTCAGTAAGTGGCTTCATCAATTAGGACAACAAGCATCCATGCAAGCGATGTTAATGAGTCTTAACCAAATGCGAGATATTGATCTACGCCCTATTTTAAAATATATTTCCATTCCGACAGCTATTTTCCATGCAAAAAATGATTTAATTTGTCCTTTTACTTTTGGGGAACAACTGCACCATGCAATTAAAAATTCACAATTCGTGCATTTTGAAAAAAGTGGACATGGATTATTTTTTGAAGAAAAAGAAAAATTTTGTGACGAACTGCTTAAATTTGTACACGCATGAATGAGTTCAAGGTTGAAGGCTTAATTTTAAAAATGCTTCCTTATGGGGAAGGGAATCATATTCTAAATGTTTTCTCAAAAGAAAATGGATTGATTTCTTTGTTTGTCAAAAAACAAAAAAAAATCTCTCATTTTTTAATCTCTCCCTTGACTCATGCCGAGTTTGTCCTAAGACCAGGAAAAGGAGAGCTTTATCCTTGCGAAGAAATTTCTCCTCTTTCTTCTTTCCTCAAAATTCGTGAAAAAATTGAATCTTTTGAAGCTGCTTTTCATATTTTAAATGCTTTAACCCTTTCTCAGTATCCACATAAATCCGGTCCTTACCTCTATGATCTTCTTATCCGCTATCTGCACGAAATTCCCTCCAGTCCAAATGCTCAAAACTTAGCCACAAGTTTTCTTCTCAAAACATTGCGCCATGAAGGAATTTTTGGTCTCTCTGAGGTATGTACAACTTGTCAAACGCTTTTGGGAAATACCTGCTATGCCTACGGAGGAGAAAGCTATTGTTTTGATCACAGTCCTTCCCATGCTTTTGCTTTAAGTCCAGAAGAGCTCCATTCACTCCTTTTTCTCGCTTTTTGCCGGATTTTACCAGACATCAGCCATCACATTGCCCCCCTCCTCCTTCACAAAAAAGTACACGATTTATTTCATCTATCGTTTCACGCGTGATTTTTTGTTGCATAGATATTCACCTATATGATAGAGTTTGACTCTTCAATAATGCTCTGCGGAAGTGGCGGAATTGGTATACGCGCTACCTTGAGGTGGTAGTGAGAGTAATCTCGTGGGGGTTCAAGTCCCCCCTTTCGCATTTCTTAGATTCCCAATAAATAGTGTTTTTAATTCTCAGATATCGTAAGCTTGAACTTAAGCTTTCAACATGAGTTTCTCCAATGGACTGCTGCACATTTTGCACAGCTGCTTCTTATAATATTAAATCTTTGTTCGAGACCCTCCGAACCCGTTTTCCATGCAATTGGTATAGAGATGTCGTGCACGTTGAAATGCCCCTTGAAAATGGCCTAAGCGACATTTTTTACTTTTCATATGGTACAGTTGTTTGCTGGAATTTGTCTCTAGAGCAAGGATTTAAATTAATTGAGCACCTAAAAGCTTTTGAACAACAACCGCTCGATGAAATTGAGAGCGATGCCTTTACATTTTCTTATGGCCCTGTTGCTAAATTTGTAGAAGATGAATTAACGCTCCCTGACACCTCTGCACTAACGAAACTCGCCGCATCTCAAGGCCTTTCGCAGTCTGTTAAGTTAGGCGCTTTTGAAAGCAGCCTTTTAAAAACTTACAATCAAACGAAGTACCTTCCGGAAGAACTGGCGAAACGAGGACGTATCCCGCTTTCACGTAGTCAGATTCGGAAGAAGATGGGCGAACTTTTTATTGAGCGTAATTCAATTACTTTACACATTCACGCTCTAGCTTCCCCCGACTTTTTTTGGGAATACCCTGAATTCGAAAAACTTTATTTGATGATTGTCAACGAACTCGACATCAAAGACCGAACAGAGGTTCTAAATCACCGCTTGGATGTCGTACGTGAATTGTTTGAAATGTTGGGAAGCGAGCTAAATCATCAACATTCAAGCCGACTTGAGTGGACCATTATTTGGTTAATCATTCTTGAGGTTGTCCTTACTTTATTAAGAGACGTCTTTAGACTCATATGAAAAAGATCACCTTATTTTTAATCCGGCTTTACCAACTTTTTGTCTCACCCATGCTAGGGCCTATCTGCCGGTTTACTCCAACTTGCTCTCAGTATGCGGTGGAGGCGATTCAAAAATACGGATTTTCTAAAGGCGTTTCCCTTGCCCTTTCCCGCATTTGCCGCTGCAACCCTCGCTGTCTGGGCGGTCACGACCCTATTCCTTAAAAAATCATATTTGCAATCTTGTTAATAATCCAATTTTTTTCTATAAAAAATCGATCACATGATTTTTTAACCAAGGAAAAAAGATGCAAATAACTACATTCGGCTCTGATTCGCCTCCTTTTATTCAACGTAATCCTCCAAGTACTCCACCACCAAGCCCCGTTCAAGATTCCATCTCGCAAGCTAATCAAAATCCATCCATTTATCCTGCAGCAAGTATTTTGCCAGGAAGCCTAGCCATTGAAGAAGACGCCCACATTCCTTTATTCGATTTAGATGATATTGAAAATGCACCTACCGAAATTCGCAAGGAATTAATTAAACAATTTGGAGATGGGCTTAAAGACATCGGATTTATTGCGATCAAGGCACCTTCATTAAGCGCAATCATCAAAGATGTCACTAAAAGCATGAAAACATATTTTGCCCTCCCTCTCGAAGAGAAAATGAAAGATTGGAATTCAGACAACTCCAAAGGATTTTCTGAACAAGGTCGAGAAACGGCTGCCGGAGCAACTCACGCGGATCGCAAAGAAACATTTTTTGTTCCTCCTCATTTTAAGAAATGGCCTCAAACACCTCCAGAATTTGGTCAAGTCATGGAAAGATACCATACAGAATTGACAAACCTCGCGATAAAAGTGATGCGATACGTCGCCGAATACTTAGAAGAACCTACCGAGAATGTTTCTGAAACTATCGATACGGCCTATAATTTACTTCGCTTGGCTTATTATCCAGCTCCTAAATCCGAAGATCATCCAGATAGTGTTTGGGCAAATGCGCACGAAGATTTAAATGCCTTGACTTTACTTCCGCCAACAAAAGTTCCTGGATTGCAATTATTCACGAAGGATGAACGATGGTTATCTGTAACTGCCCCAGAAGGTTCACTTATACTTAACACAGGTTTACAGCTTGAACGTTTGACTGCAGGACTGATTAAAGCAACACTACACAGAGTTCAAAATCCTGGGGGAAAATATACCTACCAAGCACGGCACTCGAGCATTTTCTTTGCTTCCTGGGCACCAGAAAAATCACTAGCACCATTAAAAAAATGTGTAGAAAAAATCACCGAGAATATGTCGGAAGAAGAACGAACAACCTATCTGCTACAATATCCTGATGTAACAGTGCAGGAAAATCTCATTTCACGCCTTATCGAAATGGGCACAATTCCCAATCCCACAAGAGAACAAGTTGCTGAACTTCATCAAAAAGGTCTTCTACAGAGACCTCCTCTACATGTTGTAGAAGAATTTTCTGATCTTTTTAATTCGTAAAGATTTTGTGCACTTCTCCAAAAAGAAGTGCACATTTTTTTAGCTCTGGCTTTGATAGATCAATAAGTCCTTTCTGTCCGTTGTTCTATCTTTATCCACAGAAAATTCAGGAACAGTTTCTAGCAAGACAGAGATCACCTGGTCTAAAACAACTTTTCCAAATTCAGGATTATCTTGCGAAACACTTCCATAAACTTTTAATAAAGGTGCCGCATGGTTCCACTTGGAGCCCAGCAATACCTCTTCCATTTTGGCATATTGGAATTTGACATCTGAGCTTGACGGAATGACGACGACTTGGACTTTTCCATCTCTTTCGCGCTTTTCAGCTGTGACAGTCAATTTTACTCCCACATCATCCATAATGGTGTAACCCGGTTGCAAGTTTTGACCATAGGCAATAAAATATTCTGGCTCGGAAAGCTGCTTCGTTTGGGTAATAAAGGTATCCCAAAGCTTAAGATCATTTTGATCAGGATGTCCAGGCCCTTCGGGATAAACAAGATTCACCAATAGGGTCCATCCACCTTCCCCCTCATGAGCATTTAAACCGATCCATGCCATACAAATCATTTTGTCATAAGCATCAGTCTGAAAAGCCCAGACAGGATACATCCCCCAACGATGTTTAAAATCTTTGAATCTTTGAGGATATTTCTTTTTTAAGTTATTAATCTCCGCATTTTCACTGAACGTCTCAGGACCGGTCTGTACTGTGTTTTCACTGAGCTTAACTCTTAAAATCGGGACCTTTAATGAAGCCGGATCTTTAAAATATTCCTCTAAAACTTCTTTAGGGCCCCAGTATGTCCAATCATAGCCATTCAATTTGCCTTTCGGGCTCATCGCTATAAAGTCATCCGGAATTTTTGGTTCTACTGCTAAAGGATAAAAAAGATGGGGCAGCAATTTCAGAATTCTCAAATTACTTTGAACATCGACGGCTTTGTCTGGTGAAATGGCATATGAAGTATGCATGGAAATGCAGCTGACAAATAAAAAGATTCTGAAAAGTATACGCATCTAAACCCTCAAATATTTTTTTCAGCAATACTACCACAAAATCTTTTTGCAGCAACTTCTATTTTTAATTATATTTTAATGAAGAACTTCTCTCTATTCTTGCATAGAGGATAGGGACATGCTATGTATATTTTAATTTATCCAGGAAAATCCTATGTCCGAACCGGCAGTTGAAGTGATTGAATTGAGCCATATTTATAATACGCGGCTTGCAGTTGATAAAATCTCATTTGCAATTGAGCCCGGAAGTACTTTTGGGTTGCTAGGTCCTAATGGTGCAGGAAAAAGCACAACCATAAAAATGCTCACCACTCTTTTACCAGTAACCTCTGGAACAGCTTTTATCGGAGGTTACGATCTCAACACTCAACCAGCACAAATCCGCCAACTAATCGGATATGTGCCTCAACTTCTTTCTGCCGATGGAGAATTGACGGGATACGAAAATTTAGTTCTCTCCGCCAAATTATATGGCCTCTCTAAAAAGCAAAGAGAAAAACGTATTGCTGAATTATTAGAATTTATGGGGCTTTCAGATTTTGCTAATCAATTGGTCAATCAATATTCAGGCGGGATGATTAGACGTTTGGAAATTGCCCAAGCGCTTGTTCACGAACCCCAGGTTTTATTTCTTGATGAACCAACGGTTGGATTAGATCCAGCTGCCCGCAAAACCTTATGGAAACACATTCAGGAATGGCGGCAAACATTTGGAACGACCATTTTGATGACAACCCATGACATGGATGAAGCCGATAACCTATGCGATATTGTGGCTTTTATGCACATGGGGCATATTGTCGCGATGGATGCCCCCCTTCATTTGAAAGCAACTCTTGGTCCAAAAGCTACTTTGGATGATGTTTTTATCTTACATACAGGAAGTTCCATCAAAGAAACAGGAGATTATGGCCATGTCAAACAAATTCGAAACACCATATCCCATCTTTAAAATCATCGGACAACGAATTGAACAAGTTCTGGCAATTGTAGAAGCTGATATACGCAAACTCCACCATGATCCTTATGAACTTTTAACACGGATGATCCAACCCGCTATTTGGCTTTTAATTTTCGGACAGGCCATGGCAAAAGCCAGAGCAATTCCTACAGGAACACTTTCTTACCTAGATTTCATCGCTCCAGGAATCCTAGCCCAAAGTATTCTATTTATCGCCATTTTTTACGGAATTGCCTTAATTTGGGAACGCGATATGGGTATTTTGCATAAAATTTTAGTCTCACCAACCCCAAGATCTATTTTAGTCATTGGACGTGCAATTGCAGCTGGTTTAAGAGGCCTTTCACAGATATTCATCATTTATCTAATCTCCATGTTTTTAGGAGTCCATATACGGTGGGAATTTTTGCCCATTCTGGGAGTCTTAGCCACAGTCATGTTAGGAGGAGCCATTTTTTCAACATTCTCGCTGATTATTGCCGCGATCGTGAAAAAAAGAGAGCGTTTTATGGGAATTGGACAAGTAATGACCATGCCCCTTTTTTTTGCAAGTAATGCTCTATATCCCCTTGAAATGATGCCCGGTTGGTTGCAGGTTGTCTCTATTTTGAACCCCTTGACTTATCAAGTCGATGCTCTCCGCAGTTTTATGGTGACTGGAGAAGCCACCACCTTTGGTCTGTTTGTGGATTTTGGCGTGGGAATTTTAGCTCTCAGCATTCTGATTAGCATTGCGACTAAAATCTATCCAAAAATTCTTTATTAATGGTCGAGATTCTTAAAAGCTTCATTTTGGTAGCGCTTTTATCCGTTTACATCTTTCGCATGGAAATCCCAAATCTTAATCTGATCATCATTTGCTACGGCTAAAGTTTGTTCCCGAAAATCGAGCGAAAAGTTTTCCCGATCATTGACAGAAAAGGCTTGAATAGGCTCAAGGGTATCACTATCAAAAAAACGTACAGTCCCTGATGAAGAGGCATGATAAGCTAGTGTATAACCGCTCAATTGCAAAGATCCCATACTCATCTCTAAACTATCCTCTCCTGTTTTTAAAACATTTACAATCATTTCTTTTTCAAAATTTACCAAATTCCATTTAACCAATTCCCCGTTTTCGTAACTTGCAATAAGTTGCTGACGATCCATGGTAAAAGACTTCATGTATAATGCATCCGGAATCAATCTTTCATCCTCGAAAATTTCCTCATGATATAATTCTGCACAGGGTTTAGAAAGGCTTCTTAAATCCCATACAGGACATTCCGCACCTTGTTCTATTTCATTAGATACAACGATAAAATTGCCTTTAAAGTGGAGCTCTCGACAGAGAATATTTTCCATAAATAGCTTTCTGACTAGTTTATCTTGTCGTATATCCCGCATTTCCATGTAAGAATCTCCTTCGCTTAATCCAAATGCTATGAAAGTAGTCCCATCTCCTTCAATCCCCTTTAAACATTCTATTTCAGAAGTATACGCATGTATAACCTTCATCGAATCTCTATCTCGAACCTGTATTTCATCAAGATATTTGCTTTTAACTCCTGTAGCTAAGCCTTCTCTCAAAATCTCTAACCCACAAAAACGCTGAAAGGAAGAAGGTTGAATTGCTCGCACAAGTTTTCCCTGGGAGGTAGAACAACAAATATCTTCAGAGCTCATACTAAAGAAAATATCTGCTTGCAGTTTAATTTTTTGAACCACATGGTTCATCGTCAATGTGCGACAGAAAGGAAGCGACTGAGAAGCGGGGATGTGTATGAGGTCTTTGAAGGCACGACTATAATATATTTTTTTCCAAGACGAAAGTTGTGCTTCAACCGTTTGAGAAAGCACAATTCCTCTCCAACACACATTATCTTCAGCTATTTTTTTGAATGCTGAACATACAAGCCTAAGATCTATTAGCTGCATCGCTCCCAAGTGTTTAAATATTTCTAAAAGTAACTCTTGAGGGAATTCTGAAATGTATGAAGGCACACTTTCGTGAAATACGCAACCATTGACAGCAGATAAAGTTAGATGTTCCATTGTGATAACCTTCAATTATATGTTTAGAATATTACTAGAACGAAAATCATAAACTTTTAAAACGTTCGCTTCATTTTGATGCACGAGTACTCCATTCAGGAAATCAAACGCTTTATCTTTTCCTTCTTCAATGGTAATAAAGCCTATAATATCAAAAGAATGGCGATCTATAAAACGAAGCAGTCCTGATCGGTAGTGGCAGACAATGATAGAACCATCTATTTTAAGACCTCTAGAACCTGTTAATGGAAACACTCGAGCAGGTTTATCGATAATAGAGCCTTTTAAGATATCCCATTCAAATATTTCCCCATTTTTATAACTCACAACGAGGTTTCCCTGATCCATAGCCATGCACTTTGGGAAAATGGAAAAACCACCTTCTTCATAGCACAATTCTGCCAACAAATTATTTTGAGAAAGCTTTTCAAAAGGGACATCGATGGCTTTACGTAAATCCCAAACACTACAAGTCTCGTCTGTGTGCATTTTATAAGCTACAGCTAAATGGTTGTCCTCAATCTGAAACTGAGAAACTTGAGAAGGAAGCTTGAAATGGAAGCGAGGAGCTGCAGCTTGTCTAATATCCCATATACATATCTCTGAATGCGTTAGATCTGGAGATCCTAAAAGAAGGGCTACGCTAGATTCATCGGCTGCAAGGGTCGTCATAGAAGGGATAGAATGGGAGACATTCACATATGACTGCAGGGAATAAGTTTGTCGCAATTGACCTGTTTCAAGATCCAGATTACAAACACTTCTAATTTCTGCTTCGTCTGCATCTTTTCCGATTTGACAAACTGTCAGAAAACATTTGTTTGCCACAATAGCTTGATCAAAATATTTCAAATGTAATGGTGATGGTATTGTACGTAAAATCTTTCCAGAAAGATCTATTTGCTGAAAATTATTTAAGCTTAGGCTACAGAAAAATTCATTCTTGTTAAGAAATACTCTTCTGATGGGCGAATCCAACGAAAGCGTATGAATATTTGGATGAGTTCTACTCTTTAAGACATCGTGAAGATGTTTTTTACAAACAGATTTGAAGACATAACTTTCTTTCCAACTCAAACATGATACTGGTAAATCGAATTTTTTATAGTAATGATCCTGTCTACATAACTTTTTCCATTGGGTATCATCAGAAGATAGACACTTTAAAAGTTTACAGACTAAAGAAACCATTATTAGTTCTTTCGGATTCAAATATTGAAGAATTTTCAATGTGATTTCGTGGGGAAAAGCTAAAAGATGAGCGGGTGCGAAGGGGGATAAATCATTAATCTCCATAAATCTCCTATAATGAACGATTTAAGGAAAAAAATTCTATCCGTTATTCCTATAAAAAGCAAATACTCTCCTTAAATAAGTTGAAAGCGGCTTTTTACAGACAAATTTCTTAGACATTATAAAAATTTGATTTAATGAATCTGGAATCAGCTGGAAGTCAAATCTCAAAAATGAGATTTTATTGGTTGTTGTCCTAGATACTGTAAGGAAGGACATCCCTTAATTTCAAATAAATTCAGAGATAAAAATCGGTAAAACAAAAAAACCCTAACAACGAGAGTTATTAGGGTTTGAAAGATAGTCCATCAAAGGATGGAATAAAAAAAGACTTGGCGGCG